>PWPR01000181.1 GCA_003557085.1 Clostridia bacterium
ATGCAACCTCCTATATATGAAGCCCTAGCTCCATATATAGCTCCATCATAGCCTTGTGCTCTCCTTGATCCAAATTCCATAACGTCTCTTCCTCGAGCTGCTCTAACTATCCTATTAGCTTTAGTGCAAATAAGACTCTGGTGATTAATGGTTAGTAGAACCATTGTTTCAACTAACTGCGCCTGTATAAGTGGTCCCTTGACTGTTACAACGGGTTCATGAGGAAAGATAGGTGTGCCTTCTGCCACCGCATAAACGTCACATTCAAATTCAAAGTTTATTAAATATTGAAGAAACTCCTCACTAAATAAGTTTTTCTTCCTTAAAAAACTAATGTCTTCTTCAGTAAAACACAGCTCTCTTAAATAACTAATAAGTTGATCCAAACCTGCCATTATAGCAAATCCAGCATTATCAGGAACTTTTCTGAAAAACATGTCAAAGTAAGCAGTTTCCTCAGCCATGTCATTTTCTAAGTAACCATTAGCCATAGTTAGCTCATAAAAATCTGTTAGCATTGATAAGTTTCTATTCAAAAAGTACTGTCTTCCTTCTACCATCAAATTCACCTTAATCTAAATTTATATTCCTAATAACTCTTATCCCGCTATTATGCATTAAATAAAGAGCAAACAAGTTCAGGATATCTCCATCATGCAATCCCAAATCATAAGTATCAACTAAGTCTTTTACAACAATTATATCAACTTGTTTATTATGTTGGTCATAATACGCTCTTAACGATAATGCAAACTGCAATACACATATGTCTGTACAATCCCCTACAATTACATAGGTTCTTTTATTAAAGTTCTCTGATAACCATTTTTGAAACTCTGGTGCATACATACCATTTGTTGAGTTCTTCTTTATAAGCTTGTAGCCACCAACTTTTTTTAACTCATCAATAATCTCTGACTCTTCTGTTCCTTCTAGGCAATGCTGTATAAATGATTCAAACTCAGTACTCTTTTTTTGATGACTATCTGCAAAAGCTAAAACTTCTAGGTTATTCTCTACAAACTTTTCAGTTAATTTTACAATCCCTGGCACTAAGTCTTGTATCCTTTGATCCATTAGTGCTCCGCTTTTAACAAACCCATTGACCATATCCATTATCATCAAAACTGTTTCATCTTCATTTATTTCTTCAAAATCGATCACTGGAGGATTCTCAAAAATCTCATATGCACCTCTGATAAAAGTAGTGCCTCTTTTCTCCATTGCATTTCTGTCTACCATAAAAACACCTCTTTCAAATTATCTATAGTATCTAAAAAATTTAAAATCATATTGACTGACTAGCAACTCTTTCTTTCTTGTAATCTCTCCAAGCCATGAGCAATTAGTTTTGGATGATCAAAAGCAATACCTTTAGATTCTAAAATCTCAAACTTCTTTGATACATCTTCTCGCTGATTAATTAGTATTTTAGCACTAAGTTTATTTTCATCTGCTGATAAAGTATAACTTAAAACATTCTCTTCATACTCATACATTAAGTCAAACAATGCTGCTTCACTCGCATCATCAGAAGCTATTATTTCCTCACTCTTAACACTAGTTACGCCTAAATAGGCCAGTGTAATTATTCTAGTACGTTTATCCCTATCTGGATCATCCCAAATCGAAAGCTGTTTTAAATGCACCCCTGTTATCCCTGTTTCTTCCTTAAGTTCTCTATGTGCTGTTTCCAGCAATGTTTCTCCTTCTTCCAAAAACCCACCTGGCAGGGCCCAACAACCTTGATATGGATGATTCTTTCTTTTTATGAGCAACAATTTTAAACTTAAATCATCCTCTTCGTCAAAGCTAAAGACTAAGATATCTGCAGCCATTGAAGGCTTCCAGTATCTATTACTATCATACGAGTTTAGATACTCTTTTTCATTCATTTTATCAATTCCTCTTCTGTCTAATAGTATTACTTATTGACTTGCAAGTCAATTGTTTAGATAATAGAAATATAATGGCCTAGTGCTAATTATCATCAATTTAGAATATAAAAAATACTTGACCAAATAAGTATGATTTATGTGTACTAACATTTTACATAATTATCTTTAGACATGCAAGTAATTTGTCTTGAGCTTCAATTAACTTAACTTATAGGGTTGATAATAATAAATATATCAAGTAGAATATTTAAGCCCATTAATCAAAGTTTTATATCAACTTTATAAAGGAGTAATTAGATGAATAGAATTGAAATGGTTAGAGAGCAAGTTGACAAGATATTACTAAATGTCCCAGACAATTTTCAAAGAAGATGCGGTTATCTGCACTTATATGGTGTGGCACAAGCTTGTACTATGCTTGCTATGAAAAGGAATGAGAATGTAGAACTTGCAACAATTGCAGGTATGCTGCATGATATCTATACTTATTCAAAGATGGATTCAACAGAACATGCTCACAAAGGTTCTATTTTGGCAAGAGAAATACTCTCATCTTTATCTGCTTTTAGTGATGAAGAAATTGATTTAATTTGTGGAGCAATATACCATCATAGTGATAAAGAGTCAAGTCACTCAGCATTTGATGAAATCTTAATTGATGCTGATGTTTTACAACACTGCTTATACAATCCATTATTTAAAGTTGCAATCCATGAAAAAGCTAGATTTGAAAATATAAAAAGAGAACTTGGCCTTAAATAGTTTAGAATTAAATGTTTAATTTTAGGTATGCTGTTATATGATATGAGCTAATGGCAACTGCAATGATCACTAAGAAAAAGTATTTTCTATAGTCATTATATTTTCTTTAGTTTTGCTTTCTGAGTATAGTATTTTTAGACAAAATTCCACACTGATAATTTACTAGAGTTTAAAAGCCTCTTAATACCAGGCTTTTATCTTTTTAACTACTAATATCAAAAGCTTTTATTTCCAATATCTTAAATTAATCTTTAAATTAAATTGCATACTATACAGTTTATGCTATTAATATGATAAAATATTACTCAGTAGGAACAAGGAGTTGCCATTATGAGTCCATATACTGTATTAGACCCGACTGGAGAATATATCTCATTATTTTTTATGATAGCTTTATTTGTGTTCTCAAATTTTCTTCATTTCACACCTTCACTCAAAAATAGAGTGTTCAAAATACTCAGGAAAATCGTATTTCTAGGAATTCTCCTTGGAGTGCTAAATGCACATGTGCTTAATAATTCAAGTCTGTATAATGATTTCTTTATTTCCCTGATTAGTCATTTATTCTTCTTGTTTATACCTATAATGATTACTTTATTTGCACTCTTTGCTTACTACTACATTAATGATAGCCATGATAGAATTTCAAAGAGGCATCTTATATATTTTTCTCCTACACTTATTGTATGCCTCTACATAGCAGGAGCCTTTCTTCTTAATGTTGTTATCAATTATAATGTTGTAGATTACCACATTGACTATATCTATTTTTCTCTAGGAATTTATTACTTAATATTATTAAGCGTTCAGATTTCAAGTAAGGCTATAGATAATAAGTTTGAACTTTATGTGATTTCATACACGTATTCAATTTTAATGATTATTGCTTTTATTACATATAACATACTTCCTAAAGTTCTTCTTAGTGGATCTATCGCTACTTTATCTACTATGATTCTACTCTTCTTTTTACAAACTCGAGAAAACACACTGGATACTGTAACTAATCTTCCAGGAAGGCATTCGTTAAATAGTACCCTATTGTATTACACAAAGAAAAGCACTGTACAAGAAATAGGTATAATTTTAATTAGCGTGAGTAACTTAAGTGAAATAAATGATAAGTTTGGTTACACGGTTGGAGATGCACTTCTAAGAAGGTTTAGTGATTTTTTGACAAAACACTTTAGTAGAAAAAACACATTTAGGTATACAAACACTGAGTTTGTTATTGTGTTAACTGAAGAAGAGCAACATTCATATCGAAGTGCAATTGAAGTAATTGAAAAACGGGTGAAGGAAAGCTGGATTGTAAATGGTGACTCCATTGACATTGATTGCTCTTTTGCAACAATGGAGTATCCAAGTAAATTAAAGTCCTATGAGGACATTATTACTGTATTAGATTTTTACACATCAAAATCCAAAAATGTGCTAGATAAGGAGACTCTATATATATCTGATTCTATTCTTGCAGGTATTAAAAAAAGAAATGCAATCATTCAGGAGTTAAGAAAAAATGCACTAGAGGACACAGTAAGTATTGAGTATCAGCCTATTTACTCATTACAAACTACAAAGGTTGTTAGTATTGAGGCACTAATGAGATTGAATATTCCTATTTTAGGAAGCATCTCACCAGATGAGTTTATTCCTATAGCAGAAGAAACTTATCTAATTCTAAAGCTAGGGAAATTGCTTTTTGCAAAAGCATGCAACCTTATAAGCAAATTGGAAGCTAATAAGATTGCTTTTGATAAAATGTCTATAAACATTTCATCTATTCAACTCTTTGATGAA
>PWPR01000161.1 GCA_003557085.1 Clostridia bacterium
AGAAGCAAGAGAAAAAGGAGTACTTAGGAGCTATAAAATTAATGGGATTAAGACTATCAATGTCTTGTTAATACCAGCACTCACTTCACTAGTACACTTATTAATAGTTTCAACATTTATAACCTTTAGTGCGCCAGTTCTTTTTGATGCACCTGTACCCAGTAACTACTTAAGCTTGTATGCAATCTTAGTTCTAGGAAGTTTGGCTTTCTCAGCATTGAGCATTTTACTTGGAGTTGTAGCTAAAGATACCAAGGTAACAGTCTTATTAGCTCAAGTTATCTATCTACCATCAATGATGCTTGGTGGGTTAATGGTTCCAAGTGAGTTGATGCCTGAAAACATTCAAATTATTACAAGGATTTTACCAGCTACTTATTTTATGGATGCGCTTAAGAATTTTGCATACAATATAAATGGTTTTGGTGCACACTCTCTAATTATTTTAGTACTAACTACAATAATATCTTTTATACTTGCTTATTTTTTATACTCATATGATAAATCAAGCAGAAGATACTCAATAAAATTAGCTACAATCATTTTCATACCTTATATATTTAGTATAATAGTTTTAAGATAAGATCCTAAAGGATGTGAAGGTAATGGCTAATATAAATCTGATAATTGTTGATGACCACCCCTTAATTAGAACAGGTATAAGACTTTTTCTAAATACTATAACTGATATCAATCTAGTAGCAGAGTTTGAGAGTGGTCATAAAGCTATAGAATACTTAGTTAAAAATGATGTTGATATTGCTTTAGTTGACTTGCAAATGCCCAAGATGGATGGAATAGAGGTAGTAAGTAAAATAAAGGAGATGGATCTTTCAACTAAAGTTATTTTATTTACTCACTTAGAAGATAAAGAAAAAATCAAAGAAGCAATGGAAAGTGGAGCTAGTGGATATTTAGTAAAAGATGCTCCAACTGAAGAATTAATAAATGCAGTCAGAATAATATCTTTAGGTGGCACTTACTTAGGTTCTAGTGCCACCAAAGCCATTCTTGCTAAAGAAATAAAAGAAGATCAGTTTGAGGAGTTAACCCAGAGAGAAGATGAGGTTTTAGATTTGATTGCAAAAGGATATACCAATAGACAAATAGCAAATGAGCTAATTGTAAGTGAAACAACAGTAAAAACTCATGTTTCAAACATCTTACAGAAATTGAGAGTAGAGTCAAGAACACAAGCAGCTTTAATCGCATTAAGGAAGGATAAGCCTAATGAATAAAGACCTACTAAACTCAATGAAAATATCAGGAATAGTTGGACTTGTTTTTGGTTTACTCTTTACACTTTATCTAGTCAATCAGAGTTATTTAACAGCAAATAAAGTATTCTTCTCATTCCTTATAATATTAGCTTCTTTTTCATTCAGTGTCTTTAGTGCAGCTTTGTCTTTTTTATTAGATAAAAAGCTTAAAGATATCAAGTTTGAGAATAGTATGCATCGCAATATTATCAACTATTTGGTCATCATTGCTCTTGTTATTATTATAGTAAGTATCCTAAGCACTCTATTTTCTGATTATATTGAATTTAGGATTCCGCTGGAAATAGGTGTTATAGCAGCTTTTATGGGTTTTATAATTGGTTTTGTCATTATGTATCTTGATTACAAAAACTATCAAACACAGCAAAAATTAGTACTTCTTGAACAGGAAAACATGTTTCTTAATGAAATTGCATATAAAGATAATTTATATCAAGAAACAGTGAGAAATTTGGTACTAACTGAAGAGCGAAATAGAATGGCTAAAGAATTACATGATTCAATAGCACAAGGAATTCATGGGATAAATTATTCTATTAGAGCTATAAGAGAGTTAAGTAAAACAAATGAAGAAGTAACAGATGTTATAAATAATATGGAAGAAATAACTAAAAGGACACTTGAAGAGCTAAGAGCAGTTATCATAGAGTTGCAACCTACAGATTTAGAGAAAAAAGGCTTAGTAAAAGCAATTCAGTCTATTTTGGATTTATCACATAGTTTACACAATATAGATTTTAGTTTTCATTATGATTATTTTAATAATTTAACTGCAAATCAAGAGATGGCAGCATTTAGAGTTGCCCAAGAAGCAATTACCAATATTGAAAGACATTCAGGGGCAAATAAAGTAATGATTAACTTAGTTTTAATAGATGGCAATGTCAAATTAAGTATAAATGATAATGGTAAAGGGTTTGATATTAAAAGTGAGAAGAGCGGATTCGGACTTATGAATATGCAAGAAAGGGTCAAGCAAACAGGTGGGAATTTTAATATTGAATCAAATGATAAAGGGACTTCTATAAATGTTATTTGGTGATTTTAAATTTAATGGAACAAAGAATCGTTTTTAGAGTCTTATTAGAGTGTAAAAAAGTTGGGGGGTATTTATGATGAAAAAATTCCTTGTTTTAATAGTTTTGATAGCAATAATATTTAGTATAGTTCAAATAGCTAACTATAAAGAGTATGTTCTAAAATTAGAAAGATTTAATGAAGCCAGTTTAGTTAGATGGTTAACTGAGCAGAAAATTAATATCGATAGAATTGATATTGCTATTGGTAAGTTTATTATATCTGATAATCCAAGATACTTAACTGAAGCAATTAACTATATTGATAAAGCTAACAGCTTGTTTATTTCCAGTCCAACAAGTTCTGATATTAGAGCAGTATTAGTAAATTCTAATTATAGGAACTCTTTATTGCAAATGAAAGACTATATTACATATCATTCTGAAAATCAAGTGCAAACAGAAATAAAGATATATAAAAGTATGAGAGATGCTCTTGAGATTAAAAGCAGAAGCTATTTTGAGATTATTAATAAGATAGAGACCATAAAACGAAATCATTCAAGAAACTTTCTAGCTAAGTCTACTTGGCAAAAAATACAAAATATTGGCTTTGATGATTTTTTCAAACCATATGCACAAGAACTAAGGCTTATTCAAAATCCTGCTAATTTAGACTATAATTATTATCTATTTTTACAAAATAGCCAAAATGAAGATAGGGCAAGATTCTTAGAAAATTCACTTGTAAATGCTGAATTTGACAGAGTAAACGAAGCTACAGCAGAAGAGCTTGCTGCTAATTTTTACAATGAAATAAGTTCAATTATAAGCTTAGAGAGCATTACAAATGTAAGTAGTTCAAATGTTAGTAATGCTAGTGCTACTTCAGGAAGAGATGAAAGTTTAAACATCTTTGGAGAGGTGTTTTATATTACAAATAAAGTGGATGATATTGAATACACAGCTAGCATTTCAGAAATTGGAGGTTTTGTATTAGACTTTTGGATATATTCAAGTGATAAACTAATTAGTGTAGAGTCTTATAAAGATATAATGGAGATATTAGCAAGGTTTAATAATATTGAAAAGTACACTCTAATGGATTATGATTCTTTTCCAAGCAATCATGTAATATATTACCCTATTAGAGATGAAGTAGGCTTTAGTAGTAACTATATTAGTATGAGTTTGGATCAAGCTAATAAAGTATTTAGTATCGATAGTAGGAGATATTTTTATAACATAGGTCAAGAGTTTAGTGGATATTTAGACGACTCTGAGATTTTGAACTACCTTGGTAGCTATGTTAAAATAGTAAATGAACCTAAACTTGTATTTCAAAGTCGCCTTTTATATCATATTGTGATTAGTAATATAGATAGAATAGATGAATTATATCTGGATGCGTATACAGGCGAAGTTTTTCATTTAATATATGATTTTGAAAGATAAGAGCATTAAATTGCTCTTATTCTCTCTTTATGGGAAAATTTATTGATTTGAAATAAAAAAAAGGTTGACAGATAAACATTTTTCCATAAAAATGGTAAAGCTAGTTTAAGTTTAAAGAATAATTTGAAGTAATGAGGGATAAGATGGATAGGCAATATAAGAACATAGCAATAATAGCACATGTTGACCATGGTAAAACTACTTTGGTTGATGCAATGCTCCACCAAAGTGGTGTATTTAGATTGAACGAAAATGTTGCAGAGCGAGTGATGGATTCAAATGATTTAGAGAGAGAAAGAGGCATAACTATACTATCAAAAAATACTTCTATTTTTTGGGAAGATTATAAAATAAATATTATCGATACTCCAGGTCATGCAGATTTCGGTGGAGAAGTAGAAAGAGTTCTCAAAATGGTAGAAGCAGTTCTTTTAGTAGTAGATGCTTTTGAAGGTCCTATGCCACAAACTAAATTTGTTTTAAGGAAGGCTCTAGAACTAGGATTAACTCCAATTATTGTAGTCAATAAAGTAGATAGAGACGGAAGTAGAGCAGATGAGGTTGTAGGTGAATTAATTGAACTATTTATTGAGCTTGGTGCATCAAACGAGCAAATAGATTGTCCTGTTGTCTATGCATCTGCACTTGAAGGTAAAGCTGGGATGGAAATAGATGATATTAAGGATACTCTAGAACCT
>PWPR01000035.1 GCA_003557085.1 Clostridia bacterium
AATGGCTTGAGAAGCTCTTCCCCTTGCTTTAATCTCTACATATCTTCCTGTTAAGTGAAAAGCCATAATCATGGCAGCAATTCCTGCAAAATTTGGAAGATGGACAAAGTAATGCATTATTCCAGTAGAAAAAGCAGCAGTAGTTCCTAGCATAATCAAAGAATCCATATTAGGAACTCTATTTATTAGAGCCTTAAACCCAGAAACCATAGTGACTCTACCTGGTCCAAACAAGGCATAACTTGCGAGAACTATCATGCCTAAATCATGCAAATCAGGTAATGGCCACCCATGCTCAAAACCTAAGAACATTCCTGGTAACATCCAGAGCATAGCTGGTATAGTTACTAGCCAGACAAGCCACATTTTCTTTCTGGCACTATTTATCATTTCTTCGTCTCTATCTATCTCTTCTGTTTCTGTATCTAGATCAATCTCATAGCCAATATAACTAACTGCTTTTTTCATTTGTGTAACTGATACATTATTTTGATAACTTACTCTTAACTTTTCTTGATTTAAGTTCACTACTGCTTCTGTAACACCATCAATTTGCGAAAGAACTCTTTCGATATTTTTTGCACAAGATGCTCAAGTCATACCTGTTACATTAAATGTAATCTTATTAATCTCTTCTTCAAGCTCTGGTGTATATCCAGCAGCTATTATTGTATCTAGAAGTTCTTCTATTGAAACAATTGACTCATCAAAATCAACACTAGCTGTAAGTGTTGCTAAATTAACATTAGCTTGCTTTACGCCTTCCTTTTCAGATAAAACTTTTTCTACTCTGGAAGAACAAGCTGCACAATGCATATCTGAAACTCTGATTTTTATCTTAGCCATTTTCCTCTATCCTTTTACCTTTATTATCTTTTAGTAATCTCAACCCATTAAGTATAACTATTAGCGCTGCTCCTGTGTCAGCCAGTACAGCAATCCAAAGAGTTAGCCACCCTGGAAAAACCAAGAGAATTGCAGCTAGTTTAACAACAAGTGAAAATACAATATTTTGCTTTATAATTATAATAGTTCTATTACTTAAACTCTTAACATAAGGCAATTTTCTCAAATCATCGGCCATTAAAACTATATCGGCTGTTTCAAGTGCTGTATCTGTTCCAATACCTCCAAGTGTGATACCTATATCTGCTAAAGCAAGTGCTGGAGCATCATTAATCCCATCACCAACCATTACTACTTTTTGGTACTTTGATTTAAGTTCCTTCACTACATTAAGCTTTTCATCTGGCAAAAGATTTGCAAAATATGAATCTATGCCTAATTCATTACTTATAGTAGCTGCTGTAGCTTCATTATCTCCAGTTAACATTACAATATTTTTTGCATTACTTTCTTTAAGTTTCTTAATAGTCTGAGCTGCTTCAACTCTAATAGTATCTGCTATAGTGATTGATCCTAAAAGATCTTTGTTCTTTATTACCATAACAATTGTATGTCCTTTTATGTTAGCATCTTCTATTGCGCTCTCTTCAGACCTTAAACTAACTCCTAATTCTTTGGTATAAGAGGGCTTTGTAACCTGTATAAGATCGTCCCCTACTTTTGCACTTACCCCGCTACCTACTATAGATTTAAACTCCTTAGATTCAAGAAGTGCCACATTATGATTCCTTGCAAAATCATTAATCGCAATTGCAAGTGGATGGTCAGAGTATCTCTCTACACTAGCAGCATAACTTAGTGCTTTATTATTTGATGCTTTAACAACCGTTGGCTTGCCGATAGTAAGTGTTCCTGTTTTATCAAAAGCTATTGCTTCTGATTTTCCTACACCTTCAATATGAGCACCACCTTTTATAAGTATCCCATTTCTAGCAGCATTGCCAAGAGCAGATACTATTGAAACTGGTGTGGATATTACTAAGGCACATGGACAAGATACTACTAATAAGGCAATAGCTCTATATAACCACTCTTCAAAGCTTGCTCCCATGAATACTGTAGGGATTATAACTATAGCAAAAGCTAACATAATTACTATAGGAGTATAATACCTAGCAAAAGCGTCTACAAACCTTTCAGAGGGTGCTTTCTTACTCTGTGCCTCTTCTACTAATTCAATAATTCTATCAAGAGTTGTATCTCCGCTTTCTTTAATAACTCTGGCTTCCAAATATCCTTCTTGATTAATAGTTCCTGCATAAACCATTTCATCCACTTTTTTTTCAACAGGCATTGATTCACCTGTAATTGGAGCTTGATTCACACTTGATTCTCCAGCTGTAACTATGGCATCCAAAGCTATTTTAGCTCCTGGTCGTATCACCAAAGTGTCATCTTTTCTTATGTCTGCTACACTTAAGATGACCTCTTGGTCCATTTTTATAATTGTTGCTTTAGCAGGGGTTAAATCCATCAAGTTTCTAATTGATTTTCTTGTTTTATCCATAGAATATGATTCTAAGGATTTACCGATACCAAAAAGTACAGCTACCATAGCTCCTTCTGTATACTCCCCTAAGAAAAGTGCTCCTGATATTGCTATGATTAGCAACACATTCATATCAAGTGGCATTTTGTTTATCAAAGCATTAATTCCTGCTTTTGCTGGGTAATATGCTGCTAAAACTGTGGAAAGAATAAGTAGAGTGATATGAACTACTTCATTAGGAATCAGTACCTTTGCAAGATAAGCTGCCCCTAATAAAATGGAGGCGACTAATGTCAAAAGCACCTTTTTCTCTTGCCACCATTTATGTTTTTCAAAACTAACATCACTACTCTTTTGTGCTTTATAGCCTAGTTTTTCAACTGTACTTGCAATAATATCTGAACTTGTATTATGACTTACCCTCAAGACCGAAGTATTAAAGTTAAAATTTACATACTTTACATCTTTTATTTGAGCAACTGCTCTTTGCACTCCCTTAGCGCATTCTGGTCAATCTACACCAGACACATAAAACCTATCTTGTTCTTTAGCTTTGATGGCTTCATCACTTAGATTGCTTTTAAACTCAGCAATGTTGTTCAACTCTTGATGTTCGTGAGAGTCTTCTTTACTATCATGACATTTATTATTAGCTAAACTATGGCTCTGCTTCATAGCATTATTCTCCTATATATGATTCAAGTGTTCTATTCCTTGCTTTATTATTGCTTCCACATGTTCATCATCAAGTGAGTAATATACTCTTCTCCCCATACGTCTTCCTTTAACTAACCTCTGCGCTCTAAGGTATCTTAAATGATGTGAAACATTTGATTGTGTTGTATCAAGTATCTCTGCCATATTACAGACACATAGCTCATTTATTGATAGTGCATATAGTAGTTTTGCTCTTGTATCATCTGAAAATGCTTTAAACAATTCTGATAATCCATGTAACTTGTCTACCTTTGGCTTGATTTTCTTTACTAATTCTTCCTCAATTGCTAGAATATCACATGTTTCTAAACTCATAACTTATCACCTCTGAATATCTGAATATATGCTCATATGTTATTATATACTTATAATCCAGCTTGTCAAGTAAAAAAGAAGCCTAACTTATGTTAAGCTTCTTCTTTATTATTACTTCTTATTACTTTTATTTTTTGTGCTATATTTTCAAGCATTAAATACATAGCAGGTATAAAGACTAATGTTAATAAAGTTGCTACTGTAATACCAAAAATTACAGCTATGCCCATGGGAGCTAGTAGTTCTCCACCTTCTCCTAATCCTAAACTTAAAGGAATTAGGGCTAGTGATGTTGTTAAGGTAGTTATGAGAATTGGACGTAGCCTTATAGGTCCTGCATTTGTTACAGCAGTCTTTAAGTCTTCACCATACTCTCTTCTTCTAGTATTTATGTAATCAACCAGTACAATTGCATCATTAACAACTATCCCTGCTAAAATTATAGCTCCTATCATTGCTGGTACACTAAGTCTGTTACCTGTTAAGAAAATACCTAAAGCTCCACCTGAGAATGAAAGAGGTACAGCAAACATAATTATAAAGGGATGTAAGAAAGACTCAAACTGACTAGCTAATACCATATACACTAATATTACACTGAGGACTAATGCTAATGAGAGATCATCAAGTGCATCTTGAAGTTCTGTAAACTCTCCACCTATTGAATATGTATAGCCTGCAGGGAAACTATAGTCTTCTAACATCAGTTCAATATCCCTAGCTATACCCCCTAAGTCTCTCTGATATATCTGTGAGCTAATAGTAACTACCCTAACTTGTCCTTCCCTATCAATCCTTCTAGGACCTTGAGCAAGTTCTATATTAGCCACTTGAGATAGCGGTATCAAAGAACCAACAGGAGTATTTATCATTAAATCTGAAAGGCTGGCAATGCCTTGGTCATAAATATCAGCACCTTTTAGAATTACATTTATCTCACTACCTTGATACTTATATCTTGTTACTGTAGAACCTGTTAAAACTGTTCTAATA
>PWPR01000085.1 GCA_003557085.1 Clostridia bacterium
AGATGGTTTATGAGTTCCCTGAACTTCAAGGAATCATGGGACATAAATATGCTCTGGCACAAGGATATGAACAACATATCGCTCAAGCTATTTCTGAGCACTATATGCCAATTTCAGCTAATGGGGAGTTGCCTGAATCAGATTATGGGGCTATTCTAGCGATTGCAGATAAAATTGATACAATAATAAGTTGTTTAGCAGTAGGTCTTAGTGCTAGTGGCTCTCAAGACCCTTATGGCCTTAGAAGACAAGCTGCTGGGATAATTAGAATTTTGATTGACAAAGAATACCGTCTAGATCTGAAAGAAATGTTTAACTTAACTTACGAGCTTTTAGAAACTAAAAAGGTAGCTAAAGAAGAGCTATGGGAAGAGTTTTGGAGATTCTTTAATACAAGAATCCGCAGTGTTCTATCTGATCATAATTATGATGTCTTAGACAGTGTCCTAGCCATAGAGAATTATGTAATTAGTGACTTAGCTAAAATAGCAGAGTCCATAAGTAAGTTTAAGATCTCTATTAACTATTTATCTTTAATTACTGGCTACAAAAGAGCTAATAACTTAGCCCAAAAAGCCCAAAAGGATTATACTTTTGAGATGGCGTTAATAAAAGAAGAGCATGAAATATTGCTCTTTGAGAGATATCAAGGTATCAAGGATAAGTTTGAAAACCACTTATCAAACCTTGAATACAGGCATGCTTTGGAAGTCTTCTCTACTTTAGAAGAACCTATTAACAACTTTTTTGATAATGTGATGGTTATGGTTGAAGATGATCAGCTTAAAAACAATAGATTAGCATTATTGCAAAATATTGTTGATTTAATCAAGCCCGTGGCAGATTTGTCATTGCTTATTGAATAAAAAAAGGTGTAGCATATTAATTTGCTACACCTTTTTTGGTCTTACTTATCAATTACTCTAAGAATCATTAATGAAATACTCGCTCCAGTTAAAGTGCTTAAGAAAAACGATGGTATTAAAACTATAATAGCTACTTCTTGACCTAAAAAAAGTCTGGCTATTGGATAGGCGACAACAGCTCCAATGATACCTGTACCTAAAACTTCACCTAAATAGGCAAGTAGCTTACTATTTGTTTTCTGATAAATAATTCCACATATGAAAGCTCCAATCATACTGCCTGGAAAAGCTAGTGGGCTACCTAGACCTGTTAACACTCTAATTAATGAAGCTGAAAAAGCAGCTAGTGTGGCGTATAAAGGTCCCAGAAAAATTCCTGCCAATACATTGACAATATGTTGCACTGGCGAGAGCCTAATCCCTCCTAGTGGAACATGTAAAAAAGATCCTATTACTGCTACTGCTACTAGAATACTACCAACAACTAACTTTTGTACCTTACTCATAATATGGCCTCCTAAAAATAAGATAACCTCATTAAAGTAAGCTAACATTTAGAATATTACTTCCTTGTTAAAATTTAAAAACATCTCAGAAAATTCTAAGATGTTATCATCTAAATAATTCCCTACGTTAGCATTACCTAAATCAGGTATAATCGGTCGAAACTAACAGTTTCCTCTCAGCCTATTGATAAGCTCCCGAATATTCAATTCTATTAAAAGATAATATTGATATAGAAAATTGTCAACTAATATCAGCTTCTCATTATAAGTTTTTGCAATTGCCAGCCAATCTTATATGAATCATGTCTTACTGGCACCATGTTATCCTCATATAATAAATCAGCATAAATCACTTCATAACCTAAGCTTTCTAGCTCCTTATTATCTACTTCCACTAAGTCTGCGCCCTCTGCTTTATACCTTGATATAACATCATCAGGCAATCTCCTATTATTAACTATTACATAGTCAATAACACCTTTTCCTATATACTTCTCCACTTCTCTGACATGATCTGCAGCACTATGATCAATACTCTCATTCTTTTGAGTCATAATATTGACAACATAAACTATTTTAGCTTTAGAACTTATAAGAGCTTCTTTGAGACCATGGGGTAATAAGCTAGCAATAATACTAGTATATAAGCTACCAGGCCCGATTACTATCATCTCAGCACTATTAATCGCCCTTTCTACGTCTCTTGTGATTTTGCAATAAGGAGTTAAACTTAGTTCTTCAATTTTCTCTGTAGTGAATCCTATTTGAGATTCTCCAATAATGGTCTGCCCATTTTTAAGCTTAGCTTCTAATTGAATGTTTTCACAAGTTGTAACTGGTAATACTTCTCCTCTAACATCTAAGACTCGACATGCTAGCCTAACAGCCTTTTCAAAAGAACCAGTTATTTTTGTCAAGGTTGCGATGAAGAGGTTTCCAAAACTATGTCCTGTTAAATATTCCAAGGATTTATCATCAGAACTGTAACGATAATTAAATAAGTCTCGCATATCTTCACTAGCAGTTGCCAGCGAAACAATACAGTTTCTTAAATCACCAGGAGCTGGCATATTCATCTCTCTTAAACGCCCTGAACTTCCTCCATCATCTGCTACAGTATCAATAGCAGTAATATTGTGTGTTATTTGCTTTACACCTCTAAGTAAACAAGAAAGTCCTGTTCCTCCTCCAAGCGTAACTATCCTTGGAGATTGCTTTATAACATTTTGCCTAAGCATTACATCAACTATAGTGCCATAAGTCTTTTCATAGTTTTCATCTAAATAAGCACATAAGACTTCTGCGATTAAATTCTTTATCCCTCTTATGACAATAATAGTGCCTAAAACGAGCAGCCCAACCATCAGCAGCAATGAAGCTGGTAAGTCAAAAAAATCTAACATTATCCGCGGGTAAATGGCATCAATAAATAAACTGAGCCCCAAAATGATTAGCAATGAACCAAAAAAAGTTACTATAATCCATCTCTTCACTCTGATACCAGGGATAAACCATTTGAATATGTTCAATTAAATCACCCTTGCTTTTCAATATCTCGATGAAACTTACTAATCGGATAATCTAAAGCTGATAAATCAGCATATAACCTTTCTACAAACGCCACTGAACGATGATGTCCACCAGTGCATCCTATAGCAATAGTTAAACTTGATTTTCCTTCTATTTCATAATGTGGCAGAGACAGTTCTAATAGGTCAAGTACCTTGTGATAGTATTGATTTGCTAGTTCATGCTGCCAGATATAATCTTTCACTTGTTGATCAACGCCTCTTTGCTCTTTTAAATGAGGTAAATAATATGGGTTTGGTAAAAATCTTATATCAAATACTAAGTCAGCATCCATAGGCAGGCTTCTTTTAAAGCCAAAGGAAACTAGCGATAAGTTTAAGACTTTACCTGTTCTATTTAAGTCCAGATATTTAAACAGTTGTTCTTTTAATTGCTTTGGGTTTAAGTCTGATGTATCAATTACAAAATCTGCCTTTTCTTTAATCTTGCTAAGTTTCTCTTTTTCAAGCTTTATGCTTTCTAATAGAGTTTCTTTATGTTCAATTAATGGATGGCTTCTTCTGCTTTCTTTGTACCTACTAACAACAACTTGATCATCAGCATCTAAAAATATTACTCGAAAATTATAGTTATCATTGTCTAGAAAATGCACTACTTTTTCTAAATCATCAAAGAAACGCCCTCCTCTTATATCAACACCAAGTGCTATTTTTGATATATCATCTGAGCTTGTACAAAGCTCAACAAATTGTGGTGCTAGTTTTGGTGGCAAGTTATCAACACAGTAATACCCTCTATCTTCTAAAATATTAAGTGCGAGTGATTTTCCAGCTCCTGAAATTCCAGTTATAATTAATAATTGTAAGTCATCCATAGTTCCAACTCCAAATATCTATTTTACATAATTATAGCACAGTAAATTGAATTTATTACAATAAAACAAAACACCTATGAGGTGAAATCTCATAGGTGAAGTACTATGTTAGCAAAGCTCTAAAAGCTTTAAGTCCTATTTCAAGTGCTTTTTCATCAGGCAAAAATTCAGGATGGTGTAACCCAATTCCTTCTTTTCCTTGGGCAGCACCAAGCCAAAACATAATTCCAGGTATCCTTTCTAAGAAAAATCCAAAGTCCTCACTTGCCATTGTATGCTCACATTTTACTATTTCAATTCCTTCTTGTTGACCAACTCTATTAAGAAAATGCTCATATTTTTCGCCATCATTTACTACAGCAGAGTAGCTAGAGCCAAAATCAATCTCATACTTTGCTTCAAAAGACTTAGCTATTCCTTTGACTATATTAAGTATTCTGCCTTTAATAATAGGCATATCTTCCATGCTCTTAACCCTAATTGTACCTTCAATTCTAGCATGATCAGTAACTATATTAAGTCTTTTTCCTGCATTGAATTTACCAACTGTAACTACTGCACAGTTGGAAGGGTTAATGTTTCTACTAATGATAGTGTGTAACTGATTAACTAAGTTCATACCAGCTACTATCATATCATTACCTTCATGAGGCAGTGCTCCATGACATGACTTTCCATATAGGTCAATAAATAATTCACTATTGCTGACAAACAAAGTACCTGGTTTCGTTGCTATAACACCTGTTTTGTAATCAGGGCTCACATGAAGTGAATATATTTCATCTGGCTTATATTTATCTAAGACTCCTGCTTCAATCATGGGCATGGCTCCACCAGGACCTTCCTCTGCAGGCTGAAATATTAGTAAAACATCCTCTTGACAAGGATTTTGCTCCAGCTCCTCTGCTAAACCTAGCAGCACTGCCATATGCATATCATGCCCACATGCATGCATAAATCCTTTATGTTTAGATTGATACTCATAGCCTGTCTTCTCTTCCATTGGCAATGCATCTATATCTGCTCTGAAAGCTACGCATTTGCTAGGTCTAGTGCCCTTTTTATAGGCTACTACCCCTGTTTTTAAAGGCTGATATAGTTCAAAACTTTTCAGCTTTGTTAGTATTTCCAGTAGATAGGCTGTAGTTTTATACTCCTGATGACCTATTTCAGGTATCTGATGTAATATATTGCGATGATTTATCATACTCATCTTACTATTCTTTCTTTAACTGTCTAAGACTTTCAACTAATTGAGTCTTAAGTGCAGTCTTTTCATCTTTCATCTTAATTACTCTAGCTGGAACTCCTGCTACTACAGTATCGCTAGGCACATTTTCTGTTACGATAGCCCCTGCAGCTACTACAGCTCCTTGACCAACCCGAACACCTTCTAGTACTACAGCATTAGCACCAACTACTACATCGTCTTCAATTATTACTGGATCAGCACTTGGTGGCTCTATAACTCCAGCGATGACAGCACCAGCTCCTATATGACAATTGTCACCAATTGTGCCTCTACCACCAATAACTACATTCATATCTATCATCGTTTTCTTACCTATTGTAGCACCTAAATTGATAACTGAACCCATCATAATTACAGCTCCGTCTCCAATTTCGACCATATCTCTGATTATTACTCCAGGCTCAATTCTTGCATTAATATTTGAATAATCTAGTAAAGGTATAGCTGAATTCCGTCTATCCATCTTTACTCTGAATTGAGTAATATCATCATTATGCTTCTCTTTTAACACTTCCCACTGATCAAGCTCACAAAATAAGGTTCCAAAAGTATCTTGCCCATAAAATTCAACTTCTGAAAAGTCAATCTTTGCTAAATCACCCTTCAAATAAACCTCAACTGGTGTTTGCTTCTCACTTTCACTGATACGTCTGATTAGTTCATATGAATCCATTTTCTATTCCTCCACCTTTACTTTATTAACAGCATGGAGTGGCTCTTCTCCATTTAATACTTTTATAACATTTTCTACTGCAATATTTGCCATTTCTTCTCTTGTTTCTCTTGAGCTAGATGCTATATGAGGAGCTAGAACTACATTGTTAAGTGCTAACAGGTTAGGATGTACTTGAGGCTCAGCCTCATAAACATCTAAACCCGCTCCTGATATTACTTCATTATTCAGCGCTTCCACTAAAGCTGCTTCATCTATGACCTCACCTCTAGCAGTATTAATTAGTATAGCACTTTGTTTCATTCTTGCAAGAGCTTCCTTATTAATTAAATGCTTAGTTGAATCAAGCAACGGAACATGTAGTGAGACATAGTCAGATTTTGCGAGTAATTCTTCAAAATCAACATATTTTGCATTCTGAAGGCCTAAATCACCCTCTTTGTCATAATATATAACATTCATGTCAAATCCATTGGCCCTTTTAGCCATAGCTTGCCCGATTCTACCCATACCTACTACACCTATAGTCTTACTGTGTATATCTGTTCCCATTAATAAATCTGGATACCACCCATCAAACTTATTCTCTCTTACATACCTATCTGCTTCAACAACTCTTCTTGCACAAGCAAGAAGTAGAGCAAATCCAAAGTCTGCTGTGGTGTCAGTTAGAACTCCTGGGGTATGTCCTACCCAAATGTTTCTCTTAGTACAAGCATTTACATCAATATTGTTATATCCTACAGCATAATTACTGACAATTTTTAATTTTTTCCCAGCCTCTAACAACCTTTCATCTATCTTGTTTGATAAAAGAGTAATAATAGCATCAGCATTACCTATTCTATGCATAAGCTCATCATCATTCATGACCTCATTCCTAGAAGCATGTATATGCACTTTATGCTTTTTAGAAAGCCTATCTAATGCATTTCCTGGCAGTCTGCAAGTCACAATAATTTTTTTCATAGTATTTCCTCCAATGCTATTATACTGAAAACTAAGTGTTATGTGCAATTAATTAAGTGAATACTTCTACAATCTAAAGTCTTGCTTGTTTTAGTTTCTTTATACTGATAATATTAAATAAATATAAAATGGAGGATGAAAAATTGCATATTATTATTAAAAATGGCAAAGTATTTACAGGATTAGGTAATAGTCTAGAAGATTTAACTATCGTTATTGAGAACAAAGAAATTAAAGAAATAGCTGAAAAAGTTGATTTTGAAAAGTATCCTGAGGCTAAAATTATAGATGCCAAAGGCAATACAGTGTTGCCTGGATTAATTGACTGTCATGTCCATATAACTAGCGAAGGGAATGCAGATATGCTAAAGACTTTGCATGACCCAGTGCCAAGACATACCTTAAGAGGTGCTATGGTCGCAAAGAAAATGCTTGACGCTGGATTCACCACAGTGAGGAACATGGGATCAGGGGATAATATCGATATAGAGCTAGCAAAGGCAATAGACCAAGGGATGGTTGATGGTTGCAGAATTATCCCATCAGGAAGATGTATTTGCATGACCGGAGGGCATGGTTGGTTTAATGGTAGAGAAGTTGATGGAGCAGACGAAGCTAGAAAAGGTGCTAGAGAGCAGCTTAAAGCTGGTGCTCAAGTAATCAAGATCATGGCTACTGGTGGCGTTATGACTGAAGGAGTTGAACCTGGTTCTCCTCAAATGACAATTGAAGAGATGCAGGCAGCTGTAGAAGAAGCTCATAAAGCTGGAAGAAAAACTGCCACTCATGCTCAAGGCACAGAAGGAATTAAGAATGCTATTTTGGCAGGTTTAGATACTATTGAACATGCAATCTTTCTTGATAAAGAAACAATAGAAATGATGCTAGAAAGAAATGTAGCTATAGTTCCAACATTAGCAGCACCTTATCAGATAAACAAGGGTGGAATTGAAGCAGGTATTCCAGAATATGCTGTAAAGAAATCAATGAGAATTGCAGATAGCCATGTTAAGAGTTTTAAAATGGCTCTTGAAGCTGGTGTAATTATTGGCATGGGAACAGATTCTGGCACTCCATTAAATCGCCCAGGAAATAATGCAATGGAGTTAGAGCTTTTAGTTGAGCATGGCATGACAGAAGTACAAGCACTCCATGCAGCAACCAGTGTTGCAGCAAAAATTATCGATCGTGAAAGTATTTTGGGCTCTCTTGAAGCTGGCAAATTAGCTGACATTGTTATATTTGAAGGCAATCCTCTAGAAGACATTAAGGTCCTTCACAATAAGCCAGTTACTGTCATCAAAGAAGGTAAGCTTCATTAAAAGAGGAGAATTATAATGCGAGTTGTACTAGTTGATCTATCAGCTAAATATATCCATTCTGGTCTAGCAGTCAAATATCTATATCATGCTTGCCTAGATTCTCATCCAGATATTTGTGTTATTGAAGAAACCATCAATAGACCTATTGAGAAACTAGTAGAAATAATTTATAGAGAAAACCCACAAGTTGTGGGTTTCTCTTGTTACATTTGGAATATTGAAACTGTACTAAATATAACTAAGAGCCTAGCAAAGTTATTGCCTGATCTCAAAATTATTCTTGGTGGTCCAGAAGTATCTTATACACCTAAAGATATTATGCAAGCTAATAGAGAGATAGACTATATTATCTGTGGAGAAGGGGAAATTGCCCTCCCAAAGGTTCTTAGTGCTATAAAAGATAAAGCTTCATGGAATATTAAAGGTGTTTACTCCAAAGAGTATGAAACAAATGAGTTAACAGATTATTATTTTGATTTAAATGATATACCTTATCCTTACAAGAGTTTAGGTAAAGAAGACTTAGCAAATAAGATTGTTTACTATGAATGCTCACGTGGCTGTCCTTATCGCTGTGCTTACTGTTTATCTGGTTTAGCAGGGAAAGTTAGGTTTTTAGATAAAGAGAGAGTGAAAAATGAGCTTTTTGACCTTGCAGTTAAAAAAGGAGTTAAGCAAATCAAGTTTGTTGATCGTACTTTTAATCATAACAAAGAATATGCTTATGAAATATTTAGTTATTTAAAAGGTTTAGAATGTGAGACGAACTTTCATTTTGAAGTTAGAGCTGATATTTTTGATGACAAAACACTAGCATTATTAAGCGATGCCCCCAAAGGCAGATTCCAGTTTGAGATTGGCATTCAAAGCACAAATAAAACAACACTCAAAGCCATAAATAGACCTCATAACTGGGATAAACTTAGTAAGAATGTAAAAGAAGTTAAGAGTTATAACAATATTCACCAACATCTTGATTTAATAGCTGGATTACCATATGAAAACTTAGAAAGTTTTAAAAATTCATTTAATGCAGTATTCTCACTTGAGCCTGATATGTTACAACTTGGCTTCTTAAAACTGCTAAAGGGTAGTTCTATTTGGCAAGACAGAGAGAATTATGAATATATATCAACAAGTTATACTCCTTACGAGGTACTTGGTTCTCGCTTTTTAGACTATGATGAACTAATAAAGTTAAAAGCCATAGAACACGTTCTAGAGCTAGTCTATAATAGTAATCATTTTAAGAACACACTTAATTATATAATTGGAAGCAATGGTTTTCAGTTCTTTGAAGCTCTTAGTCAATTCTTTATAGAAAGAGATCTTGATAAGAGAAACCACAGCTTACATAATCTTTTTAAGATTGTTTATGATTTTTTTGACATTAATTATCAAAGTCAAATTGAAATTATCAGAGAACTTCTCAAGCTTGATTACTTATCTCATTTTATGCATAGAACTTTACCAGATTACTTTAAGCACATACCTATAGAAAACTATCGGCAAACAACAGACTTGCTGCTTAGAGATGAAAAAGTTACGAGCCTTTTAGCAGAAAAACTGCAAAATAAAAGTGAGCGAGAAATACTTAAGCAAACTCATTTTGAACATTTCCCGCTTGATATTAATCTATTGGTTGAAAAAAAAGAGGCCTGTTTCATCCCTTCACTGGTTTTATTTGACTATAGTGAAAGAGATAAGAATTTCTTTTCTAATAAAGCAGTCTTTCATACATTGAAAAATGAAAAATAAGGGCTTAATCGCCCTTATTTCTTTTTGAGTAAAAATATGATCCTAATAACATAATTAATCCACCTATTACAACAATTCTACCATAAGGTTTGTTAAATATCTCTATCCACTGAGCAAAAAACATGAGGGTTGTATTGCTTAAAAAAGACATAATTTCTTACCTCCACTTATATATAATTATACAGCTTTACTCAATGGAAAAGAAGCCATAATTGCATTAAGGGATAAGGGTCTGGTATTTAAAATCGACTTCTTTTGCTAAAGACTCATTATTTAATAATCGCAATGCCTTATCTATTCTATTAGCTACTTTTCCTCTAGCAAGTAGATAATCATTAACACAATATACTTTATCTTTGCTAATAATGTACCTTAACTGCTGCATAGCTATATCCATTCTTGCAACCTTGGCAGCTATATATTCATCTATACTTAAAGCTACTAGTGAATCATCTTCAAAAACAACTGCTTCTATTATAGGTAGCTCATTTTGCCCACTTAAGTTTATATCAAAGCCCCTCAATGATAACTGTGTAGATATAAACTGATTGATACCTTGACTCATATCAATATGATTTCCCATCAAGTTAAGTACTGCATTATCTGCAAAAACCCCCATATCAGCAAACATTAAGAGAGCCTGAATATTATTTATAGCGTTATTTTTTAAGTTTAACTCTGTTAACTCACTTAAAGACATTATGCCTTCAATATTTGATATGTAATTATCACTAAGATCTAACTCTTTAAGTGAATCAAAGCCACTTAAATCCCATAAAGAGTGTACTAAACTATTTGTTATGCTAAGCTTTTTCAAGTTGGTTAAGCTGTTTAAATCAGTTAACTTGGCAAAATCCCCCTTGAAATTACTCAGTTCTAAATTAACTAGGTTTGAAAGCATATAAAAATCTTCAATATAGCTTATTCCTTCTAAACTTAGACTGTCAACTTGTAATAAGTCAGCTCTGCTAAACTGCTCTAATCCTAGTTTCTCTTGTATTGCTTTGCTTACCTTCTCTTCTTGAAACTCTATTTTCTCAAGTAACGGCTCTTCTTCTTTTGCTAAAAAACCGTATTCATTAATAGCAGCAAAATCTGAAGCATTTGAGTTTTCCTTTGCTACAATCACAAGATCTGCTTCTTTTAAGAAAGCATCTGTAGAAATTTCTAGAGTGCTTTCCATAAATATTACTTTTTTAAGAGTATCACTAGCCATAGCTTTATCTTCAATTACTTCTATGGATTTTGGAACAACTATCAGACTTAAGCTGCTATCTTCAAAAGCACTTGCTGCTATTGTCTTAACTGGATTCCCTAAAACCTCTTTAGGTATATATAGCTTCTTGAGTTCTGGATTAGCTAATCCAGTTATTGTTACATAATCACCTTCAATTTGATAATCTATAAATGGACTGGCAAAGGTAGTATTAATTGCTAAATATAAAACTATTATAAAAACTAAAATCTTTTTCAAAATTATCACCTACTCAAACTCGATTTCTAATATATAAGTCTTGATTGTTTCTTTGCTAAGAGTATCTGGCAAGTTCAGATAATAAATGCTTGTATTGAACATATTCTCTTTAAAACTATGTGTCCTCATGTTCTGAACTAAGTTGTAATTATCTGCTATTTGTAAATAATCTGGCAGTTTATCAAGATTAACTGCTACTGTGAAAAAACCAATTATTGAGTTATCATCTATAAAAAAGAACTCCTTATCAAACTCCTCTAAAGTCTCATTTAATACATAAGTAACCTTTTTATCTAATTTTTCATAAATTGGGTAAACATTTAGGTCCCTACATATGTTTATAAGTTCTTCACTCCACTTTTTAAACCTATACCCTTTAATGAGTAATGGTTTTGGTGGGCTTACACTACTTCCTTTAGTAATCATGAACTCATATGTGATTTCATCATGAAAATCATAAAAAGTAATTTTATACTCTATTTCTTTCTCCTGGGGTTTTTGAGGCTTTAGGGGTTGATACTTAATCAGATTTTGTGGCAATCTATAAAAATTAGCTACTTTTACTTTATTCCCTAAAGCTTCTCTTATTAAACCGATATCATAAAAATTAGCTTGCCTATCTAAATAAAGCTTATCAATCCTTGCTAGTGGTCTCAGTATAATATCTATTGGATCTGGTGCTTGATAGATTCTCATAATTTTTGCATGAGTGCTTCTTGTAAGCTTTAAGTTTTTGACTTTATCAAAGATAGTAACATCATTAAATTCACCAGTTAGAATAAGTTCTTGCTCACTTGATATAGCAATATCTTGTAAAGCATTCTCTGAACTTATGAGTAAAGACTCATCATTAATTATTGTTATGTCATAAATTTTTTCTTGAAATATCTTTTCATACCCTATCTCTAGTGAATCTTTAATGTGAACATTTTCTAGCCTTATTTGACTACCTTTAAATACTAAGTTCTCCAGTTTTGCATTTCTTATACTGACATTGTCTGCTAATATCAATAGATTATTGTGGTTTTCATTTTTGAAGTCATAATCTCCACAATTACTAATTATATAAAATTTACTTATCTTAAAAGCTCTGTCTATAACTAAAATTGCTTCTTCTCTCTTAACAATTTCATTAGGATTGAACTGATCAACAATTACACCCTCAAAAATTCCTGCGTTTATACAAGCTTTTGCTGCATTAATACCCCATGCAGGTACTTTAGAAGTATCGATAGTTGAGTCATCCAAGAAATGTTCTATGTTAAACATTCTTGATATAAATGCTGCTAATTCTATCCTAGTTATATTTTGATGTGGTCTAAAGGTATTATCTAAATACCCATTAATATATCCACCTGCTATTCCTCTTCTCACTTCGTTATAAAACCAGTCCTTAGTCGATATGTCTATAAAGATCGCATCTTCTTTTTCTTCCAACTTATAAACTCTGTTTACAAAGCTTATAAACTGGGCTCTCGTAAGTGCCTTATCTAAGTTTACACAATTATCAAAGCCGACTATATAACCTTTCTCGATCCATTCATCAACTATTTGATCCGTTTCATTCAACGCACTTACCAAGTTAGCTCCAAGCACAAGCGTAATCAGCAATATAATTTGCATCAGTTTCACAATCAATCTTAGTTTCACCCCTTAAACTATTTATTACTTAATACAAGAGTATCAATCATATTAATATTTATAGGATTGATACATTTTACAAAATAATCATAATATAAACCCACATCAGTTTCTATTTATTCCTATATCTTGTACTTTATGGGGCGAAATAAATACAAACAGGAAACATAAAGCGCAGCATTAACAATGATCATGTTAATGCTGCGCTAATTATTCCTACTATAATACTATACTAGCATTATAATCCAGATACTAAGATTACAAAACAAACCAAAAGAAACTTAATACCTACCTCTATTTATACCATCAATAATACTTGAAAACACTTTATTAGTTCTTACAGTAGCCCCAGCAAAGGTATCCACATCTTCTATAAAGCTACCAGGGTTATGTAAATCATAAACTGCTTCAAATGGTTTCCCTACTAAATAGTCAATTAATTGCTGATGTTGGCTTAGAACTGGGTAAAAGTTATCCCCTTCTTCTAGCCCTCTATAATCTTGACCTGAATAGGCTAATTGCCTAAATCTTAAATCAGTAAACATACCATCTTCAATATTAAACTGAACTACTACTTGAATCTCATCTCTATCAATGTAAATACCTCTATATCTACCGTCAGCTGGGGTATCTACTTGCATAATTGTATCGCTACTAGGGTTATACACTCCACGGTTTATACCATCAATAATGCTAGAAACTATTTTATTCCCTCTAATAGTTGCTCCTGCAAATGCATCTATGTCATCAACCATATCTGCTGTGTTGTATAGCTCATAAACTGCTTCGACTGGCTTACCTTCTAAATAATCAAGAGCTTGTTGATGTTGAATTACAATTGGGTATAATGCATCATCATCTCCCTTTACTCTATAATTATCACCAGCATACTCAAGCTGTCTAAAGCTCAAACTACTAAAAGTATTATTCTCAAGTGTAAACTGTACAACAACTTGTATACCATCTCTATCTATATATGCTCCTCGATAAGTACCATCAGTTAATTGTCCAAAATCACGGATTGTTACTTCACCAGCTGGAGAATAAACACCTCTGTTTAATGCATCTCTAATACTTGATACTACTTTATTAGCCCTTAATGTTGCTCCTGCAAAAGCATCAACATCGTCTACAATATTCTCAGGTGTGTACAAATCATCAACTGATTCAATTGTCTTACCTACTAAATAATTGACTACTTGCTCATACTGACTTACTACTCCAGATAAAACATGAGATTCTTCAAACTCCAAATAATTACTACCATCATAAGCTAAATGCCTAAAACTTACATCTGTGAAAGTATCATTCTCAAGAGTAAATTGTATTGTTATCTGTATACCATCTCTGTCAACATAAACACCACGATAACTTCCATCATCATAAATAGACTCCACATCAACATGATCGTCATGATTATCACCAGGATCAACAACAGCATCGTTACAACCTACAAAGAAAGATAAGCTAAACATTAATACAAGTCCCAAAATAAACAACTTCTTCATATAAAATCCTCCTCTATTTTATTTATACATCTATATTACCATATATGAATGTTAATAGTAGTAATTATTTTTCTACTTTTTTTTAATCACACACATGTCTTAAAAACTTAAAAAAAAACTGTATACAGTATTTTCGTAAAAACTCTTGACAAACGCTTACTTATTGGATACTATTTTATCGATAAATATTTACTGATTAATAAAGGAGGCGCAAAATGACTGACCACTTAATAACTATTTCTGAACCAACTCTAAGGAGACTGCCTCTGTATTATCAATTTTTGTTAAGAAAGAAGCAAAATGGAGACACATCTGTTTCTTGTCCACAAATCGCTCAAGATCTTGAACTCACATCTATTCAAGTTCGCAAGGATTTACAATCTGCTGGAGCAGTTGGTAGACCACGAGTAGGCTATGTTATAGATGAGGTACTAGTTACTCTCTCAGAATTGCTTGGTTACTCTAATACTAAAGATGCTTTGTTGGTAGGAGCAGGTAACTTAGGCATAGCTTTACTTGATTATGAAGGATTTGAAGAGCATGGGCTGAACATTGTTGCTGGCTTTGATGTTGATGAAGAGAAATTAGGTAAAGTATTTCAAGGAAAAAGAATATATGACTTAAGTGATTTTAAAAGAATTGCATCACGATTGAATATTAAAATTGCGATTATCACAACACCGGCTTCCTCAGCTAAAGAGGTATGTGACATTATGATTGATTCAGGGATTAAGGCGATTTGGAACTTTGCTCCAATCCACCTAAGCACGCCTGATGATGTCATAGTTGAAAATGTCAACTTAACTGCTTCTTTGGCTGTATTATCAAATAGACTAGAAAGAAGTATTGATTAGAAAGGAAATTATTATGAACCAAATGAGACAGTTTTCAAAAGTTATTAGTATCTTGGAAAGTCACAATAATAGTGATAAAGAGCTAATACCAATTTTACAAGAAGTCCAAGAAGAATACCGCTACTTACCTGAAGAGGTCATGGTTTTTATTGCTACTTCTTTAGGCATCTCTCCAGCTAGAGTTTTTGGAGTAGCTTCTTTTTATTCGCATTTCACCCTTAAACCAAAAGGCAAGTATGTAATCAAAGTTTGCGACGGAACTGCATGCCATGTAAAAGGATCTACATCAATTATTGATGCCTTAAGAAAGCATCTTAAAATACCAGCAGGAGAAATAACTACTCCAGATATGCTGTTTACTATCGAAGTAGTATCCTGTATAGGGACCTGCGGACTTGCTCCAGCTATAGTGATTAATGAAGATGTATATGGCTTATTAACTGCAGAAAAGTCGATAGAAATAGTTGAAGAAATTCAAAGAAGCGAGGGTGCTTAAAATGAGTATTAACTTACATAAACGTAAAGAAACATATAACAATATAGCAAGTAATATTGAGAAGAGAGTTGTCTTATGTGCAGGAACTGGATGTGTTGCTCAAGGCAGCTTGAAAATTCAAAATGAATTTGTGCGTATCCTTAAAGAAAAGGCCTTGCCTGTAACTACCCACTTAAAAGAAGAAGACCAAGGAAGTCATATTTCAAAAAGTGGTTGTCAAGGATTTTGTCAAATGGGTCCTTTAGTAACTATTTACCCTGAAGAAGTTGTTTATTGTAAAGTAAAACTTGAAGATGTAGAAGAGATTGTAGAAAAAAGTATAATCGGTAATGAGATCATTGACAGATTAGTCTATGTAAACCCAACTAATGAAGATCATTGTGCTCATATTGATGATATTCCTTTTTATAAAAAACAATATAGAGTTGCCTTAAAACAATGTGGACATATCGACCCTGATGACATTAATGAGTACATTGCTTTAGATGGCTACTCAGCTGCAAGAAAAATGTGTTTCTCATATACAAGCGAAGAAATATGTAAGTTTTATATAGACTCTGGCTTAAGAGGCCGTGGTGGTGGCGGATTCTCGACTGGACTTAAATGGGAATTTGCTAGAAGAGAAGAATCTGACCAAAAATATGTTATTTGTAATGGAGACGAGGGCGATCCAGGTGCATTTATGGATAGAAGTTTAATGGAAGGCAA
>PWPR01000047.1 GCA_003557085.1 Clostridia bacterium
TTACTTTCCAAACTCTCAGATTGCTTTATAGCTTTCATAATTTTTTTCTTGTTAATAAAGCGCTTAGGGAGGATTCTTCTTTTATTGAAGCTTCCTAGAATGTTCTCAAGGATAATATCAATCTCATTTTTATTGTTTGTTTTTCTAGCATTGGCTAGAAGGTTTTGTTCACTATAATTCTCAATATCATCTACATGCAATAACAACCACAATTCAAAGCAAGGATTAGTAACACCGATTTCAATGCCATTTTCGCTCGATAGTTCAAGAAATGCATCGTATTGCTTTTCAGTAAAACTTTTTTTATCTCTGTCACAAATAATCCAAAGTTCATCAATATTTTTATCATATTTTTGACTTAAAGAAGATTCTTCATCTCTAAGATCCTCTATAAAGCCTTCTAATATTTGAAGTGGATGATTTTTATGCGCTTTACTAGATTGCTTTAAAGGGTATAAAGAAACTAAGCTTGATTTTGAATTTAATGCTACTGTAGATGCCAAGCACTCAAAATACTGAAATTCCGTTCTCTTTCCTTCTGAAGCAATAAAAAATGCTTTTCTTATTTCCCTGCTTTTATTACTTCTCCTCATGTAAGGCTTAGGCTCTCTAAAGAATTCACTCATGTTTATTTTCCTTATCATAACCGCATTGCGTGAAAACAGGTATTGCACCATATCTACCAAACAAGTAGTTCTTCTCTATCCTTGTAGATCTATGTGGCTTAAAATCTTCTAATGAAAACAGTTCTGAACTACCAGTTTCTCTATTTCTCTCCACAAACCATATCTCATCTCTTCTAAGAATATCTAAATCCATCAAAGCAGATTCGTGTGTAGTTATAATTAGTTGACAATAAGACCCTTTATACTTACTCCTTTCTAAAAACTCTTTAACAAACTCTACAGTCAATTTAGGATGCCAGCTCCTATCAAGCTCATCCATAATAATCGTTTTGTTTTTATCAAGATCATTAAATAACCCTATTAGCTGAATAATTCTTTTAGTACCATCACTTTCTTCACCAAAAGAAAACCAAGCTGTTTCAATATTGTGATGGTTAAACATTATTTCATAGAACTTTACGTCCCCTTTATCATCAATTGAAGCTATCTCAAGCGAGTCACTACCAACTATTACAATCTTTTCATCTTGATCTACATTTCTTTTCAATTGACTTTTAACTCTATTGATCAAACTCTTTGAATAGCCTTCTAAAGCTTTTTTCTCACTTTTTTCTTCTAACTTAATATTCGTTATGCCGGTGTCAAACTTCTTAAGTAACTCAAGCATATATTCAAACTCGTTAAACAAAATAGGAGGCCCAGGGTAAGCTTCATTAGGATGCACAATTATAAGCTCTTTCTCTAACCATACTTTGAGGTCGTAAATTACTTTGAACTTTTTAATGAAATCAGACTTTCCCCTTGATATTTCTGAAACTAATGTTTCCATTTCTAGATCATTGACTCTTCTAATTAGAAATTCAAACTCCTCTATCTCTTTTTCTTTTGTTAACTTGAGGAACTCTTCATTGTAATCAATATATGCATCATTAACTTCATCGCTGATTGACCGAAGGAAAATTGGTATCTGCTTGTCATCATTAATTTCATACAACCATTCTTTAGTAACTCTCTTATCATGAACTATAACTTCAAGTCCATAAGCATACACTTTATCCTTCAACTGAACTTCATATTCAAATCTGGTTGCTACATTCTTCTTTTTGTGGTCCAATTTAAAATGCCATTCTTTATCTGGGGAATCATCAAGTCCGTATAGTATTATATTTCTAGACATATCAAATGCCTTTACTAAGTTTGACTTTCCTGAGGCATTTGCACCATATAAAGCACAAAACTTTAGTAAAGAAACATCTAGTTTATCATTTTGCTCCAGCCTTTCATCATGTGAAGTTGCTCTACCTGGAATCATACTAAACTCCTGTTCATTATTAAATGATAAGAAGTTCTCTACGGTGAATCTTACTAGCATATCCATCACACCCATTCGCAATTAATTTACTTGTATATATATTATATCATATTTTATGTTTAAAAACATAAATAATATTGGATTACACGTGATTTTTTCACGCAATACTAATCATGCTTAAGAAGATTTTTTCTACCTATCAGAAATATGTATGCATTAATCTAAAAGACATCGTGAATTAAAGAGAATTAAATAGTCTCGCAACTGCAAAAGTATCAGGCAGTGTTAATATTTAGTGTGCATTTAGAGCTAGATGCCATCTTGGTGGTATTTATATGCATGCATTAATAAAGCCCATCACAACATGATATGCAAGTATGGCTACATATGTAGTTATTTTGTCCAAACTTAAACTTTATCTTTAAATTCGATGATTTCATCTTCTTAAATAATCTTAATCATCTGCAGAAGTTCTCCTACTTCATGTTCTCTTTCCAATCATTTTTCCCAAGCTGTCCAATTAGAATAGAAGGAAACTCCGTGATACGACTCCCTCGAATGTTGGCACTCAGTCCATCTAGCTTTTTAACTTTGTTTCCAGAAAGCATACCTTCCAGAATTTTCAACACCTGTATAGCAAGCGTGAAATAGGTAAGAATCTGGAACTCATCCCGATTTTCATCGTAAATGAAAAAAGTTCTACTCTTACCTATCGCCTCCCTTTTTCAGGCGATACCAAGTTTCTATTTATTTTAACGCTTTTATTAGGAGTGGAAACAATTCTCTCGAATGACTCCACAGCCTTCTTGGTATTCAACATGAAATCCTTATTAAAAGATGATGTGGCCACTCTAATCCCTCCTTTGCTATTATAATATGTCTTACTCATTCTTTTGATACATATAAATTATATTATATTCTGCCTTAATTGGATATATTCCTAATTTTTCTAGTTAATCAATTTTATACAACACTCAATGAACTTGGAGTCATACAATACCAAACTTCTAATATAGGCAGTTATTGCTATTATATCTTCATCTGCTGCAGTAATTCATCTTCAAAAGAAAATCAAAGCTTTAGTTTTAGGGTTGTTAAAACTTTATAATAGACTGATAAACACATCCCTGCAATAGACTAAGAACTATACCGTAATTACTCTAAGCTTGGTTAAGAGATCACCAATTTGTAAAAGACAAAGGTAGTAGTTGCTCACATGTTCATTTTTAGGGGTAGTTCCACTTTTTATTACACACACAAAAGATGCTTTCTGTGTTGCATCTATATTATAAAGCATCACAGAATGCATCTTGCTATATTTTTTTCTATTAATAAATAGTTGAACCAATAAATTAAGTCCAAATAAACATCCGCACCCCCGGTGGTACACTTTTAGATTAACAGATACATATTTCTTCATCCAATAGAATTCTTTTCTTTTGAAGTTCCTGCTTTTTTGCTCTAGCATAAAATATATCTACAATCTTACCACCATTTTCTCTATAGGCTCTCAGATTGGCCATCAAGTTTGCACCAAGCTTAGACCATCCCATTGGTCTTGAACTTAGTCTTGCTGATAGTATATGACTTACATACCCTTCTGCACTACACCCTATGTACTCTTTTACTATCCCATCGGAATTTCTAATTAAGTAATTTCTCTGCTTTATTACTGCTTCTTTATTTTTTGGCTTTTATTTCTGTAAACTCAAAAAAAGTCCATTAAGATAATTAAGATTGGATCTTAATACTCAATTGTCTCTTCATATCTATGACTAGTTTCTCTAGAAATATCGAGAATATGAGCTTTATGTATTAGTCTATCAACTAGTGCCCCAGTTAAAACAGTATCATTAAAAATATCTCCCCATTGATCAAAAGATAGATTAGAAGTAACAATAATAGAGCCTTCTTCATTTCTGCTAGCAAGAAGATTAAAAAAAAATTTCAGCTCCACTTTTATCAAAAGAGATAAAGCCTAGTTCATCTAAAACAACAATATCATATTTTCCAAATTTTCTTTTGTAAGCATTATACTGGTGTTTACTCAGATTTTCTTTAATTTGAGTTATTAAGTTTGAGACAGACACAAAAAGAGCAGACCTGCCTTCTAGAATAGCTTTAATGGTTAAAGCGGTTATATAGTGGGACTTTCCATTATGAAAAGCTTTCCATAATGGAAAATCGCACCTTGCGATTGCGCTAGGAATTAAAGCAGTTGAAATGGGTTACAATGTAAGCATGATGAATTAATAAAGCTTCTTAACACTCAAGAGCTTTTAACACGTAGTGAACGAGCCTTGAAGCGCACTCTATAAGCAGATCTAGTGATTATCGATGAAGTTGGTTTTATTCCTATATCACGTGAGGATGCTAACTTTTTGTATCAGTTCATTAATTGCTTTATATGAAAAGACTTCTTTGATTATTACTTCAA
>PWPR01000157.1 GCA_003557085.1 Clostridia bacterium
AATAAGTGAGTTAGTGATAAGCTATCATGTGGTCACTTGGTAAAATGGTGTAATTGAGAAGCTAAAAGGAATGACGAGGGTGGAGATAATGAGAACAATAGGAACAAGTGCATATGGGATTAGAGCTCCAATCATTAAGAGTGGAGATGACATTGTAGAAATAGTAGTAAATTCAGTGCTTAATTCAGGTATCAAATTGCAAGACAGAGATGTTTTAGGGATGACAGAATCTATAGTTGCGAGAGCACAAGGAAACTATGTGAGTGTTTTAGACATAGCAAGAGAAATTAATGAGAAGTTTGAAGGAGATATCGGGATTGTTTTCCCAATACTGAGTAGAAACAGGTTTTCAATTATTCTTAAAGGAATTGCTATGTCAAATAAGAACATTACCATTCAACTTAGTTATCCTTCTGATGAAGTAGGGAATCATCTAATGGATATAGATAAAATGGATGAGTTATGTATAAATCCATTTTCAGATGTTTTTGATGATGAGCAGTATCGAAAATATTTTGGCAAAGAGGTAGTTCATCCTTTCACAGGTGTAGATTATGTCGACTTGTATAAATCAATTTCTAGCAATAACAAAATTAAAATTATATTCTCAAATAAGCCTGAGTCAATATTGGAGCATTCAAAGGAAGTTATAGCAGCAGATATTCACAGCTTTGAGAGAACTAAGCGAAAGCTTGAATCTGCAGGAGCAAAGAAAGTCATAGGGCTAAAAGATTTATGTAATACTGACAAAGGGTCAGGGTACAATGAAGAATATGGACTACTAGGCTCAAATAAAGCTTCTGAAGATACACTAAAACTCTTTCCAAGAGACTGTTTTACTTATGTAAATAATATTCAAGATAGAATATTTGAATTAACTGGTCGTAAAATTGAAGTTATGGTTTATGGTGATGGTGCTTTTAAAGACCCAGTAGGCAAAATATGGGAGCTAGCTGATCCAGTTGTCTCGCCTGGTTTCACTGAAGGATTAAGGGGAACACCTAATGAGATAAAGATAAAGTATCTTGCTGATACAAAGCTAGCAGCTCTCAGTGGAAAAGAGTTAGAAAAGGCAATGAAAGAGCAGATAAGCAGTAAAGGTGATAACTTGCTAGCAAAGGAAGAAGCACAAGGTACAACACCCAGGCAGCTAACGGATTTGTTAGGGAGTTTATGTGATTTAGTTAGTGGTAGTGGATATAAAGGAACGCCTATTATTTTAATTCAAGGATATTTCGATAATTATTCTTCAGCATAAGTATCTTATAAATATTAAAAAACTAGTCGGCATCACCAGTACAGCAAAAAATCTGGTTGTGACCGGCTTTTTGTATTATATAAAGAAATATGAAATTATTAAGAAAACAGTTGGATATATGTAGAGTTAAGTTTAGTATGTAAGTGAATTGCTAGGATTAGATTTAGTAAAAAAACTTAAAAAATCACATAGATAAAAAAATTTTGATTAATTCACTAATAAACATTAAAATTTCATGATATAATGTAAAAGTGAATTTAGAAATTGGTTGATTCTTATTGTTTTTTTATATTCATGAAAGGGGGCAGTATAATGGCTTATAAAGTAGATGTTCAGAAATCAATATGTTATGATTTCTTGTCTTGTATTGCTCGTTTTAGCAATAATGATAGATATATGCCAAGTGAGAAGCATAATCAAGACATTTATAATTGGTATGAAAATAGTAAGGATTTAGTTCCAAATAGTATTAAAAAGCAAATGGACTTGTTCTTTAATGCTGATACTGCTTTCGGTATGATGCTAACAAGCTTCATTAGTGAAAATGAAGTTGAAGAAATAGATGATTTAATAAGTATAATAGAAGATACACCAGCAGATATTATTCTAGCTAAGTTTTTGAGTTCTGGAATTGAAAGAAAGAAAGACTTAGATGAAGACTTGATAAGTAAGGTAATTAAAGGTGAAGCTAATGCAATCGACTACATTAATACGAAAACTATCTTTTCTGATGAGGACAAGTGGCAAGTATTACAATTCATAATGAATCAAGAGAAGATGAAAAGTGACGTTGTGGAGTTGCTAATTTGGTTTAATGAAAATTTATACAGTGAAGTTGTAAATGAAAATAGAGCTAGAGTTGCACAATATAGTAAAGACTTAGAAGAGCGAATCGATAGGTATGGTGATGAGTATGTTAAGTTGCTTCTGCCTTATGATGTTGCCCAAAAAGAGTATGATGTAATTACATTAGCAATATCGTATTATTTAGAGAAATCAAGAATGCTAAATATTGCTGATGGGGTGTTTGTCTATGGGTATCGTTATTTTGATAGTATAGAAGGAGAGCATTCTATCCTATCAGGAAAGCAATTATTTAAAGCTTTAGCAGATGAGACGAGACTAAATATAATTAGATTGCTTTCAAAAAGAGCATGGTATGGGAATGAAATAGCTGAGAGGCTCAATATTTCTAACTCAACTGTAACTCACCATATGGCCACATTAATACTGAATAATATTGTAAGCTCATATAGGCAAGAATATAGAATATATTTTGAACTAGATAAAGACAGGCTAAAGAAAGTGGTTAACTCTACTCTGGAGAGTATCATTGAGTAAAAAGTACTTTACTGGCTATGTCAATAGCACTTTCTCACGTCAAATTCTGACATAGCTAGTTATAATTTGCCCTCCTTTTTTAGGAGGGTTTTTATATTACTAAAGGAGTTGCATGAGATGGAATTCATTGAGGCTAAGCAAATAATTTCAAGTTATAGTAGACAAAACAGCTGGTTTGGTAACAATTATAATATGAACATATATAAGGGATGCTCTCATGGATGTATATATTGTGATAGTAGGAGTGATTGTTATAGAATCGAAAATTTTGATCAAGTTAAAGTTAAGAGAAATGCTATAGAAATAATTAATAACCAATTGAAAACTTTAAGAAAGAAAGGTGTGATTGGGACAGGTTCTATGAGTGACCCATATAATTTTGTAGAAAGAGAACTAAGTTTGACTAGACAAGCATTAGAGTTAGTTGATAAATATGGTTTTGGTATTTCAATTGCAACTAAAAGTTCATTGATTGCAAGGGATATAGATGTTCTTACTAATATTGCTAGCCACTCACCAGTTTTAGCTCTTATGACTATTACTACGCATGATGATCAAGTTTCAAAGATTGTTGAACCTAATGTATGCTTGTCTTCACAAAGATTTGAAACTTTGAAGTTTTTAAGTAGTCATGGAATTAAAACGGGAATATTGCTTATGCCTGTCCTTCCTTTTATAACTGACTCAGTTAGCAACATTAAAAAAATAGTCAATATAGCCAAAGCAGCAGGAGTAAGCTATATATATCCAGCATTTGGCGTTACATTAAGGCAAAATCAAAGAGTACATTTTTATCAAAAGCTGTATGAAAGTTTTGGAGAAGAAGTAAAACAAAACTATATTACTACCTTTGGCAATAGTTATGTTTGCAGATCACCAAGAGAAAATGAGTTGTTACAGGCTTTCAAAAGAGAATGTCAGAATGCCAAGCTGCTTTATCAAATGGAAGACATAATTAGAGATTATAAAAAGGACTATCTAAATGAGCAGATGAAAATTTTCTAAAGGGGTTTTGTGATGAATAAGCTACAGATTTTAGAAGAGGTAGTAAATGTCTTTGATGCTTCTCAAGTTAATTATGCTATAGGGGGATCTCTATTATTGTATTTCTACGGTATTGTAGATGACTTCAATGATATTGACGTGTTAGTGAAAAGAGAAGATTTTGAGAAAGCTTGTATGCTATTACTCAATATGGGCAAGCAGGTAGCAATAGAGTACAGTGAACTTTATTGTACAAAGCAAATTGCTAGGTTTGTAATAAATGCAGTATCTATTGATGTAATGGCAGAGTTTTGTATAAATTATGAGCTTGGTAAGTATGTAATGCAATTTAGTAAACCAGCTGATTACTTTTTAATAAATGACAAGAAAGTAGCACTTTCAAGTTTAAGCCAATGGGAGTAGCATATAATTTAATTCCTGATAAGAAAGAAAAGGCTTGCAAAATATTGAAGTATTTAAACAAATAAACCTCACTGATTAGTGAGGCTAATTACTAGAACAGACGATACAAATAACCACAGAGAACAGCTCCAACCATGCTAAAACCAAGGTAAATAAAGAACACCTTCTTTTTTACTATAGAAAATACTGCAACCATAGCAGGAATAGATGTAGCAGCTCCGCCAATTAAGAAAGCAAGAGCGGTACCTTTATCCATACCAAGCTCCATTAGTCCTCTAACTACAGGCATAGCTGAGATGCTGCTAGCATATGCAGGAACACCTACTAAAGCCGCTAATATAGGACCAGATCTATTAGAGCTACCTAATAAGTTTCCTACAACATCAATAGGAATATACAAAACAATCAATGCCTCAATTATGAATGCAATCAAGATGTATTTGCCGATAAAAATTGCCATATCTTTAATATTTATCAGAAATTGAATAGCTCGCACAACCATAATTTCATGGGAGTTTAAATCTTTCTCTAGTTCTGCTTCATTACTACAGTTTTCCCCTTGTAACTTTTTTAGTATTTTATCTCCAAGAATACCGGATTTGCTAAAATACAATGTAGCATAACCAGCTGCAAGACCAATAATTATCGTAGCTAATAGTCTAGCAAAAGCCATCTCACTTCCTAAAATACTATAGGTTAACACAAATGATTCAGGACTCATAAGTGGAGATGTAATCCAAAAAGCCATAATTGGAGCTAAAGGAATGCCAGAAGCCAGCATTGCTGAAATTGCGGGTATTACTCCACAAGAACAAAGTGGGCTAAAAGCTCCAGTAGTAGTAGCTATCGGTACAGATGCAAATTCTCTTCCATAGAATGCCTTTTTTAAATGCACCTCAAACTTAAATGTTTTAATTAGAGAAGCAACAGCTACGCTCAAAAAGAAAAAAGGCAAAATGCTTATTGTTGCATTAATAGTAAAGTTAAGTACAAATCTTAAAGTCTCCATAATAGTCTCCTAAATTTTATCACAACATTTAGCTGTTGTTTCTTTAATAGCTTCTTTTTCATTAGATATTTCATTAGCGCCACAGCATTTTGTATCCAAACTTTCATCACAACAACTATTTTCTAAACCTCGCGCAATGTTAAAAAGTTCCTTAAATGATTTAGTAATTTTCATTTTTGCTCATATTAAGATTAGTTACCTTAATATATCCTCCTTCTAAATTTTAGCAGCACTCTGGATTAGCTTTTTCGAAAGCCTCTATCAATAATGAAGTGCATTCTAACACTTCTCGCACTCGTCCCTGTGGTAAATAAGAAATAATATCTTGATAATATAAGTTGATTGACTGAATAAGCTCATTTGCAGCATTTTGCCCTTTTTTACTTAAGCTTATATTAACAACTCTTTTATCTTCTTTTGATTTACTTCTTGTCAAATACTTATCTCTAACCAGTTTGTCTACGACTCTAGTCATTGTACTAATTTTCACATTTAACTTATCACTCAGATCAGACATAGGCAGTGCATCATGATTAAGTAACTCAATCAGAATATATGCTTGTGAAGTTGTAAAGCCATATGGTTTTATCTGGTCTCTTTCAAATAAATGAATTAATCTAACTAGATTATGAACTGTACTTCCGAGTTCATCTAAGCAGCAGTCTTCTTCTGGCAGTTTTCTAAGTAATACTTCTTTATACATTTACTTACCTCCTTATATTTGTATCATACAAGTTTATATTATATTTGTACCATACAAATAAATAGAAGTCAACATTTTTTTTTCTAAAAGCACTTTACTTATCGTAGTAATTAGTGTATATTCATTTTACTACGACAGATAAAGTAAATCAGGTGTAGAAAATTGTGCTTTGGAGTGATTATATGATTAGCAGTGATGTTATAAGAGGATATAATGATACGATAATTCTATACTTATTATGGGATCAACCATCATATGGATATGAAATATCAAAGTTAATCAGAGATATCTCTAATGAACAGTATGTTATTAAGGAAACAACGCTTTACTCTGCTTTTAATAGACTTGAGAAAAATAGTTATGTAGAATCTTTCTCAGGCAAAGAAACACAAGGTAGAAAAAGGACATATTATAGGATTACAGAAAAGGGAAGGAAATATTATCAAGAAAAATTTTTGGAATGGGGAATCACTAAAGTGGTTATTGATAAGTTTATAAAGGATTTTAATAAGGGAGAATAAAATGGAAACAATAAAAAATTATCTAGACAATGTTTTTGGAACACTTCCTAAAACAGAGGAACTACTAAAGATAAAAAATGACTTATTAGTTAATATGGAGGAAAAGTACAGAGATTACAAAGAAGAAGGTCATTCAGAAAATGAAGCAGTCGGAAAAGTTATTGCTGAGTTTGGAGATATAGATGAGATATTGAATGAATTAGGCATAAAAGTTGAAGCAGAAAGTAATATGATAGAAGTTTCAAAAAATGAAGCTCAGAATTATTTAGAGGCAAAAAGAGTAAGTGGATTAAAAGTAGCTATCGGGGTATTCTTAATTATTATGGGTGTAAATAGCATGTTTATCTTAGGTGCTTTGTCTAATTTTAGATTTATGGGTAATAGACTTGCTTCACTTGAGGCATATGGTATTGTTCCATTTTTTACTATGATAGCAATTGCAGTTGCGCTATTCATTCTTTCTGGTCAAGATATGAGAAGGTATGAGTATTTAGAAGAAGGTTTCTTTATCAGTAAGTCAACAAAAGCAATATATAAAGCAAAAGAAGAAAATTTTCTTAGAACACATACAATGGCAATAGTTATTGGCGTAGTATTATGCATCCTATCTCCTTTGGCAATAATTGTGCCTAATATTGTAGGAGACACTCTAAGTTTAGTTAATGTTTTAAACTTGCCTGGTATATCACTAAATACTACTGCACCAGGAATGTTTATCATGTTATCTATGATAGCTATAGCAGTATTCCTTTTTATATACTATGGTTCTATCAAGTCTGGTTATGATTTGATCTTACAGCAAGGTGAGTATTCTTATGTAAAAGATAAAGAAACTAGTCGTTTTGTTAACGTTTTCACATCGATTTTATGGCCAGTTGTGGTTATCATATTCTTGCTATTAGGATTTCTAGGAGGTTTATGGCATATTGCCTGGATAGTATTCCCTATTGCCGGTATTTTACAAGGGATGATAACTAGCTTGTACGGAGCTGTTAAAAAGTAAATTTTACCCTATGCCCTTAGTTTTATTTAGGGCATAGGGATTTTATTATTAGTGTAGACATAATCACTAAAGCTAGTTTATATTGATATAGCAAAAAAAAACTTTCAATGTAGATTAAGAAGCTTGAAGTTTTATAGCTCAGTATAGCATTTTTGATACAATTTTGAGGTATTACTAAGAGGTTTTTATAGTATAAAATGTATTTCATTAGCACATTATGTCATATGAAAGTAAAATCAGTTTAAAATTTTGAATATTTAATTTTTTTAGATTGAAAAACTCAAGATAAGTCTCTAGAATGTACTTATATGTTAATTTATCGTGGGGGTAGGTATAGAGGATGGAACAAAAGATAAGAAGTTATTTATCAAATAGTGGTTACTTCGCAGTGTCATCTCCAAGTTATAGAAGAGCATTTCTAGTTAATATAATTCTTCCCTTGATGATGTTTTTAGCCATTTTTTTTGCCTTTATCAACTATATGCATTTAAATAATTTTATTGCTGGGCATATTACACTTGCATCTTTTATTTTTTCATCAGTTTCAATGCTTTATTTTAAAAAGTCTAATGACTTACATATTGCTACTTATTGCACTCTTACCGTTGCATGTTTGACTGTTGCTCTTCTTTCATATTTTTTAGACTATCAGAATAATGTTTTAATTTGGGCTAGTGCTGTTCCACTTTTAGCCTTTGCTTTAGTTATGCGCAAAAAAGGAGTTATAATCTCTATCATTTTTTATTTAATATTTTGTATTTCGTATTTGTTTCATAGCTATAGTACCAGTTTTGCATATTACAAGTTTGAAGCTTTTCTTAATTTTCTTTTTGCCTCTGTTGGTTTAATACTTCTTAGCTACTATTATGAATATAGTAGGGAGAGGGCTTTTGCTAATTTAGAGGAGAATCAGGCAGAGCTAAAAATGCTTGCTGAAACAGATAAGCTTACTGGGTTATATAATCGCTCAAAAATTGACGAAATTGTATCTGATATATTACAGAAAGCTAAAGAGAATGATTGCGAGTTTTCTCTTATAATGGCTGATTTGGATGACTTTAAAGAGATTAACGATAAATATGGACATTTAATTGGTGACAGAGTAATTGAAGAAATTTCAAGTGTCATTAGAAAGTCTTGCCAAGATAATTGCTATGCAAGCCGCTGGGGAGGAGAAGAGTTTTTGATTGTACTAGATAATTGTGGTTCTGATAATGCCTATGAGTTTGCTGAAAATCTTAGAAGTGCAATTAAAAGTCAGCAGCTTTCAGTTAATGAAGATCTAACTTTTACATTAGGAGTTACAGAATATGAAAAAGGAGATACAGCAATGTCTATTTTTAGGAGAGTAGACGATGCTCTTTATAAAGGTAAAGGTTTAGGGAAAGACATAACTCAGATGGCGTAGATATATTTACTTAAAATTATAAGACAATAGCTAATTAATGGAATTAGACATTAATTAGCTATTTGCTTTTATGTACATAGCACAGTATTGATTTACTCCACACTTTTGACACTTAGGTTTTTTGAGACAAGCTTCTTTAGCATGAGTTACTAATAAACCATGATACTCTTTATATAGATCAACAAGGCACTCACTTTGACGTAAACCGTCTTCTATTAGTAACCTAAAATCATCATATTTTCTAGGTGTATTTAATCCAACTCTATTAAAAATTCTTCTAGTGTACGAGTCTATAATGAAAACTGGAGAATCAAAAGCATAAAGAAGTATAGAGTCAGCAGTTTCATGACCAATTCTTTTAATTTCAAGTAGCTCTCTTCTTATTTTTGGCATGTCTTGAGATTTTATATTATCAACTGAAAAATCATACTTATAAAACCAAGCAGTTAAGTCTTTAAGACATTGAGCTTTCTGATTATAAAAGCCACTTGGTCGAATCAATTCTCTTAGTTGATCGATTTCAATATTATGAATATAATCTGGTTCTAGGGTTCCATCTAGATTGTCAATTGCTAGCTCAACATTCTTCCAGTTAGTGTTTTGTGTCAGCACAGCTCCTAACATTACTTCATAGTGAGTTTCAGCAGGCCACCAGTTTTGGCTTCCATAGTGCTTAAGCAGTTTTGTGAACAATTCTTTGATTGATACTGTCATTTTAATCACCCATTAGGATTTTATCATAAAATGCCATGCTTATCATGAGCTCACTAGATAATTAGAAGCTTGCAAAATGTATTGATTAGTAAAATAGAAGGATTCTAGCTTTAAATGAGCTAGAATCCTTCTATTTAATGTCGGAAATAACTAATACAAGAGGGACTAGCAAAAGTACTGTTAAAACTACCATAAGTACTTTATTAACTATTAGTCTATCGATATCTTTCTTCTTTCTTACTAGGTCAAAAATTACTCCTATAATAAGTCCAAATCCAGAAAAAAGAATTATTACTATTGAACTAGTGAAGTATTCCCAACCAGCAAAATCTAGAGTGAGGTAAATACCTGCTAGAAAGCTGCCAAATAGTAACGAATAGTTCCCATAAAAGAATGTATTTTTTGCACCTAAGAATCCAAAAAAAGCAAGTAAAAAGTTAAGAATAGCAACAATGAGGAGGATAACAAACATTGTGCTACTAAACAGATTAGTTCCTTCAATTGCACTCCTTAAAAAAATTGCTAAGAACATAACAAAAGCATTCATAATTGTTGTAATCATTAAAGCAATAAACCATTTTGAGCTCTTCCTAAGTGGAAGTTTATCATAAGAGACCTACTTTCTTTATAGCTATGATACCTATATATTGTATCATTTAGAATAAAGAGTGTAACTGGTTTTACTAAATTCATATATCAACTTGTAGAAGATATAGTTAGTCTTTGATTTGAGGGAGAGAAACTAACTATAAATTAACCTTTTAAGTCAGACCATGATTTAGATACTAATGTTTTGGCTTAGGCATTATTAAGAGTGCAAATTCTTAGATATATTAAATATATTAGAAATAAATTGAATAGTCAAGAAAAACAAGAATAAATTTATAAAAGTAAGCTGATTATAAAAGTTATTCATCTGATTTTGCTTGTTTGAAAAAAGAGGATAAAGATGTACAATATGATAAGAGGATTTGAAGAGAGGTTTCTAATGAAGAAAATTTTAATAACATCACTTATTATCATGTTGTTAAGCCAATTACTTATTTTTAGTGTTGGAGCTGAGAATGATTTAAATCAAACATTTATGAAAGATAATATTGGGAGCTATGTTTTTGTAATAGTTAACGATGAGATTGTGACATTTAATGATGTAAGGCCAATTATTAATTCTGGTTGGACCTATGTGCCAATAAGAAGATTTGCAGAATCTTTGGGAGCTAATGTTTCTTGGGATAGTAAAGAAAATCAAGTGACAGTTGAGAAGGAAGGGAAACTATTAGTTTTAGACTACAACTCTAAATCTATTGTTAAGGATGGTATTAAGATTGAGATACCTTTATTAAGTCACAATAATAGAATCTTAGCACCTTATAGATTTATTGGAGAGTTCTTTGGCTACGATGTCTCTTATTTTAGCGAAGGACCTATAGCAAGAGTGAAAGATTGTTCTGCAGTAATTCCTGATGCTGAAATAGTTGAGACTTTTAAATATGAAATCAATGAGCTAAAGAAAGAAATTATTGAAAACCTCAGAAAGAATCAAAGGGTAGTGTATTTAACCTTTGACGATGGCCCCAATAGACATACTAGTAATATTTTAGATTTACTAAAAAAATATGATATGAAGGCTACTTTCTTTTTATTGAATAATAATATGCGAGCATTTCCAAGTGTAGTAAATAGAATAGCTAATGATGGACATGCAATTGGCTTACATGGAGTAACTCACAATGTTGATTTGGTGTATAAAACAGATACTTCAGTATTGGAAGAGATGAATATTACAAACAGCACTTTAAAAAGTATAACAGGCTCTGGCTCAAGATTGATTAGAGTTCCTTATGGTAGTCATCCTCATCTTACAAGGAACCAATATAATCATTTGAAAAACTCAGGGTATAAAATGTGGGATTGGAATGTAGATAGTGGAGATTCTAGAGTTGGGGCTACTTCAAAAAGGATAGCCAATCATGTTATTAGTAGCTTGACAAATGAGAAAAACGATATTATTTTGTTTCATGATATTATGATAACAGTAAATGCCTTAGAAGAGATCTTAATTTGGATGAGGTTAAATAATATTACATCAAAGCCTTTAACAGAAGATATGACACCATATAATTGGCAAAAGTATAGGTAAGTTTATCATAAAGCACTTGATAAGATAAGCTTTGATAAATATTTCTAGTATAGAAGTTTATTCTAGCACTATTCTTAGGTATAATATTAATAGACTAAATTATGGAGGTGCAGTAGTTGAAAAAAGCTAAAAGACTAAAAAGAAGTGAAGTTCCAGTTGAAATGACGTGGGATTTATCATCTTTGTTTGAGGACAGAGAGCAGTGGCAAGTAGCTTTAAAGAGTATACTCCCAGAAATAGAAAAGTTTAAAGAGTATAAAGGAAGGGCTTGCCAAGACGGAGAGACTCTCTATAAGGTCCTAAGTTTTCTCGAAGAGCTAAGTATTAAGATGGTTCATCTTGGAACTTATGCCAGACTAAAACAAGCAGGAGATGGAACAGATAGTCAAAACCAAGAGGATGTTATGGCGTTTGCTCAAGTGCATGCAAGGTTTGCAGCAGCGACATCGTTTATAGAGAGTGAGATAATTGCTTTAGGTGAAGACGAGTTTAAAGCATTATTTGATAATGATGATCTTAAGCCATATCAAAGGTATTTAGAAGAGATTTACAGTAAGAAAGAGCATAGTCTTGCTCCTGATGCAGAAGAGGTACTTGCAAGCATGAGCGAATTAGTTAATGCTCCATACAGTATTTATCAAACATCAAAGGCAGCTGACTTAGAGTTTGAGCCTTTCCTAGATTCACATGGAGATGAACTACCAAACTCGTTTGCTCTCTTTGAAGGTAAGTATGAATCAGATGCGGATACAGTAATTAGAAGGAACTCTTATAAATCCTTTGTGAAAACACTTGAGAGATACAAAAATACTTATGCTGCAGTATATGGTACAGAAGTGAGAAAGCAAGTTGCAGAAGCAAAACTCAGAGGTTATGAATCTGTAACACATATGCTACTTGATCCACAAGATGTTAGTGTTGAAATGTATGAGAATCAGTTAGATATTATTTTTAATGAACTAGCTCCACACATGAGAAAGCTAGCTAAGATTAAGAAAGAGCAGTTGGGCCTTGAAAAAATGTTTTTCTGCGACTTAAAAGCTCCATTACCATCAAGTTATAATAAGCCAGCTACAATAGAGGATATAAAAGAGACAATAATTAATGCACTCGGAGTTCTTGGTGAAGATTATAAAGACATGGTTAAGAGATCTTTTGATGAAAGATGGATAGACTTAGCAGATAATATTGGTAAATCAACAGGTGCATTCTGTTCATCACCTTATGATGACCATCCTTATATTCTGGTTACATACACAGGAAATATGAGGTCAGCATTCCTATTGGCTCATGAGTTAGGGCATGCAGGACATTTCTATAATGCTAATAGAGAGCAAAGAGTTTTTGATGTTAGACCATCAAGGTACTTTATAGAAGCACCTTCAACCATGAATGAAATGTTGCTAGCTCAACACTTATTATCAGAAAGTGATGATAAAGCTCTTAAGCAGTTTGTAATTATCAATTTACTTGGTACATATTATCATAACTTTGTTACTCATCTTCTTGAAGGAGAGTTTCAGAGAAGAGTGTATAAGGCTGCAGAAGAAGGAAAAGCTCTAACAGCTAAGATGCTTTGTGCTACTAAACTTGCTATTATAAAAGAGTTTTGGGGAGATGCAGTAGAGATAGATGAAGCTGCTGGTATGACATGGATGAGGCAACCACATTATTATATGGGATTATATCCTTACACATATTCTGCAGGTTTAACTGTTTCAACTTTAGTTTCAAAGTTAATTGCCGAAGAAGGGCAACCTGTTGTAGATAAATGGTTAAAGGTACTAAAAGCTGGAGGTACAATGAAGCCATTAGAGTTAATTAAAACAGCTGGAATAGATATGTCAAATCCAGAGCCAATCAAGGAAGCAGTTGCTCATGTTGGTGGCTTAATTGACGAGTTAGGAGATTTATACAAAGAATTACAATAATGATTTGTAAAAAATTAGAGTCAGGCTTCAAAGCCTGACTCCTTTAGTTTAAATGTTTAAAATCTATGCAAACAACTCAAAAGATTATATCTAATCAAAAAACCCAGTCTTAATATCGCTTATTTCAAAGTCTTGCATTTTTCTATGGATATACTCCATATGAGAATCAAGCTTTGAAACAGTTAAAGCAGCTTTTTTTAACTCATCAGTTAAAACTTTTGGAGGATCTTCTATCCGATGCTTATAATATATTTTATGCTCTAAGCTAGCCCAAAAATCCATAGCTATAGTTCTCACTTGGACTTCTACAGGTACATAAATTCTCCTATCTGATAAAAAGACAGGAATATTAAGTATCATATGCAAACTTTGGTAGCCATTTGGCTTATGCTCAACTATATAGTCTTTATACTCATCTATTACAATATCAGGTTGTGATATCAGCATTTGGGTAACCCTATATATATCTGATTTAAACGAGCAAACTATTCTTACTCCAGCAATATCTTTAACATAACTCTTTATCGCAGCAATAGTTAATGGCTGGTTTTTTCTCTTTAACTTATCTATTATGCTACTGGGCTTTTTTAGTCTACTTTTAACATATTCTATTGGATTGTATGAGTGGATATGGCTAAACTCTTTTTGCAAAATAGTGATTTTAGTCATGATCTCATCAAGGCCAAACTCATAAGATAATAGTAGTTTCTCAAAATCTTCTTGTGAGGCTCCTTCTATAGAAAAATCTATTTCACTAAACATTTAAGATCTCCTCTTTATGGAATTTATGAATTCTGATATGACACTTGCAGGAGCAGCAGCATAGGTATGACTCGCAGCAGTTAAAACTTCTTTTACATACTGTTTTTCATCTTCTATTATTAAACTATTTTCTATTAGTAAATTTAAGGCTCTTCTGCTAGCATTAATTTCAATCGGGATATTAATTATCTGATAGAAAAAAGCTAATCCAAGAAGAAAAAGACCAATCAAGAACATTTGCTCAAAGCCAGGAAAAATAAGTCCAGCAATTAAGAAGAGCCAAGACATTGTAGCACCGAAATTGGCTGCTGGAAAAATGAATATAGCTAGTCTCATCAATATATGATCTTCTTTGAATTGCAAAGCATGGCCCACCTCATGCGCAGCAATACTAATTGCTGAGATAGAAGTGCAGTCATAATTTGATTCTCTAAGGTTAATTTGCTTATTCTTTGGGTCATAATAGTCAGGAAGATCCTCTTTGCTTTTTAAAACCTCTACATCGTTAATCCAGTTATTTTCAAGAATAATATTTGCAACCTGTTTTCCAGTAAGCTTATAATGACTTTCTCTCTTTCTATTTTTTTCAAAGTTTGACTTGATTCTCTTTCTAACGATATACGAAATCGCTAAAACAATTGCAAACAAAATAAGTATGGCTAAAAATGAGTCAAAAAAAGATTCTTCCATGTTATACTCCCTACTATGTTATAAGGCTTATTGCTTAAGCAGCCATCTCAATATAATCATACCATAAATAAAGATAGTTTAGGGTGTAAAAGGGTAACAAAAATGAAATACCCTAGATTTGATCTAGGGTAATTAAGAGTCTCTAAAATACTATATTTTAGTAATCATAGTGAGGTTTTTGCTGATAGATAGTTAGCTTAATTATACATAGGAACAACTTCATAACCAAGATCTATCAATAACTCAGGTATTGAATTCTGTCCTGCCAAATGTAAGTAGCCAACTACTACAAAATAGCTTCCTTCACTTTGTAATAGCTCATCAAGTTTAACTGCCATGTTCTTATCCCTTTGATTGAGAAAAGCTTCTTGATATTCTTTGTAAGAAGCTGTGGGTGCTTCATCCATCATTTCATTTCTTAAATCTCTTACTCCATCAATATTACCAGTATGCCAATACTCAAGAAGCTCATCAAGTGACTCTTCTATATTAGCTAGCTCCTTTATACTTTCTTCTAAAAATATTACATTTGACTCGTCAGATAATAAAGCAAATGGTGATAACTGGGCAGATATTGTTTCTAGCCCAATAATCTCTTTTTCAGCAGATCTTGACAAAAAGTATTCTTCAACTCCATGTTCTGAACTAAATCTGGTTTCCTCCATAGCCATTTGAGTAGCTATTTGTCCTGCATACCAAGGCTTTAAATTCTCCAGAGTAGCTTTGTCAACATGGGCTGGCCTGACTAGCTCAAGTACAGTGTTAAATGACTCTTCACTAATATGATTGGACAATTTATCTCCATCAGATAAAAATCCATATTGCATAAAAACTTGTAGTAGTTCATTTTGATCAAGATTAAGTAAGTCAATCTCTAAAACTAAAGTATCTGATTTATTGAAAGCATCTTCGACTTCTTCTCTGAGAGGATACATTTCCTCAAATCCTACATGTATAGAACCAAATAAATACATTTGGCTATTGCCACCCTGAACTTGATAAAAAATACCTTTTGCTAAGTCAGTACTGTCTGTTTCTACAGCTTGGTTACAAGCAGTGAAAAGTAGCAGAAATAATAATACTATAATAATTTGTTTTTTACGCATGATACTCTCCTTTAACACTTCTTTCAAAGCGTATTATAGCAGATAATACTAGTATGTGCTAAGACAACTTCAATTTGCATAAGCTGATTAAGTTAAAAATAAGATTAAGTCCTAAAAATTAAGTCAAAAACTATGATTAAAAACAATGTAAAAACAACATTTTTTCATAGTTAATTGAAATTTGTTTGACATGCTAAATTATCTAGAATATATTTAAGTCAAAGATGCATAATGTATCAAGGAAACTTGCTTGTAGGAGGTCATTAACTTGGGAGAAAGCTATGCGAAAATATTAGCAGGTTTAGGAATTGAATATATGATTATATGTAATAGCAAGATTATCGCTATGAGCGATAATTTCGCTAAGTTTTTTTCTTTTGACAAAGAACTTAAAACTTTAGTAC
>PWPR01000180.1 GCA_003557085.1 Clostridia bacterium
AAAAAAGCTGATAGATATAGAAATTATTTAAGGCTTATCCTAGATCTATCTTATAAAGTAGTGGATATAAGTTAAAAACAACTAAATTATACGTAAACAATACAATAAATCAATAATTATTTAGCATGATAAAGGATTTTTGATTTATGGTAGAGAATATATGATATAGGTAGTGCAAATCAAAGTAAAGGAGGTTGGCATAATGACAGATTCTAATATCTTAGCAATAAAGAAAGATATTGACGATGTGTATAAAAATGTTTATGCAAAAAGGAACTCAAGCTCTGAGGACGTAAAAAATTTGATTAGTATTGTAGAAAGAAGTATTAGACAAGCTAAGCAAATTGATTATCATGATGGTTATGTTAACTTACTTAAACTTCAAGGTTATCTTTATGCAAACCTTGGTGAGTCAGAAAAGTCTTTAAAAATATTAGAGTATGCTGAAGATCTATGTTATAAATATCCTACAAACCAGAAGATTGTAGCAGATTTATTTAATATTCTTACATATTATTATATAGAAGTCGTTAATAACTATCACAAAGCAGCAGAGTATGGTAAAAAAGCTTTAGATTTAGCTACTTCATTAGATATGCCTCATTTAACTGCTAAAGTTACAATGAACATAGGTGTAATTAAGCATGACATGGGACTCTATAGAGAAAGTATAGAGAATTTTGAGTCATCACTAAAATATGCTTTAATGGCTGATGATATGTTACTTATTGTATATAATCATGTGAATCTAGGAGATTCATTTACAAAGCTAGGTGAAATCGACAAAGCTTTAGAGCATTATAAAATGGCTGAAGAGCTAAATGAATCTTATCAGGATTTCATGGTTAATATTGAGATTAAGAAAGGGCTAAGTCAAATTGCTTATATGCAAGGCGATATACTTGCTTCTTGTGACTATTTGGAGAATGCTATACAAGAGTTAAATGATAAGGAGTTTAAAACTTTTGAAGCTGAATTAGCTATCTTACTTTTTGAAAGATATTTGGAAGCTGAAAGGCTAGATGAGGCTAGCTTTTTGATGAGAGAAATTGAACCATTGATTTATGAAGTAAATAGTAGCTTATTAATAGCTAGTTATCACAAGTACAGAGCAAAGATTCATGCTACAGAAAAGGATTACAAAAAGGCATATGAACATGAGCAGCAATATAATACTTATCAAGAAAAGCTAAACGAAGAAAGGCAGTTGAAGAATATTAGCTTAATAAGACAGGAGAGCAATCAAGCAAAGCTCGAACAGCTAAGAACATTGTCGGATATTGGAAGAGAGATTAACACACTTAGTTCAATAGAAGACATATTTGATTCAATATACTCTCATTTAAAAGGGTTTTTTAATGAGTATAATCTTGTTCTAGGTATTGTAAACGAAGACTATATAGACTATGTTTATGTTAATAATAAAGGTCAAAAAATGCCAATTTACAAAGTTGATAAGTATGATGAGAGATATTTAGCTACTTGGGTATTGAAAAATGAGGAAGCAATTGTGTTAAATGATGTAGAAAACGAGTTAGAAGACTATGTAGATGAAACTATCCTTTATGGTGATAAAGATATGCCTCAGTCAATAGCAATAATCCCTCTTAAGTTTCAAAATGATATCATTGGATTATTTGGTTTTCAGACATATGAGAAAAATAGTATCTCTATTAATGATGCTGAAATACTGTCAATAATTGCTTCTTATGCCGCTATAGCAGTAAAAAATTCTTTACAAGCTAATGAACTTAAAGATCTATCAACTAAAGATCAACTTACTGGTCTATTTAATTGGAGGTATTATAATAGCAAGCTTGTAGAAGTAATAAATAATGACAAAAAAGAAGATCTTGTCAGTTTGTTAGTTATGGACATAGATGATTTTAAGAAAATTAATGATAAATATGGACATTCTATAGGTAATATATGCTTAGTTGAGCTAGCTAATTTAGCGAATGAACAGTTTGCTGACGCATACTTTGTTGCTAGAATTGGGGGAGAAGAGTTTGCAGTTTTGTTTACAGGAGTTAATAGCGATGAAATCTTGAGGTCTGCTGAATCTTTCATGAATAGAGTTAGAATGCTTAAGGTAAGAACTGAAAAAGGCGAGATAAGCTTTACAGTTAGTATTGGAATCGCTTTTTGTAAAAAGAAGACTATAGTATCAGAAGATTATTTATTTAAGCAAGCTGATAAGGCAATGTACCTTGCTAAGCAAGATGGGAAAGATAGGGTTGAGGCTATTGATTGCAGCACTATTATTACTGTAGAATCTTAATAGTTAAAGCTGTTTATGATTAAAGTTGTGTAAAAGCATAATTATAACTATGTAATTAAGCATTTATGGTCTTATGATAAAAAAAAGTAAAGTAAAATATGATAAGTTGATAGATAGCCTTTTCCAAAGCAGGAACTGTGGATCTAGTATAAGATTTATTATATATATCTACAAGAACTGATTAGCTATTTAATCATTATCGAAAAGTCTAGCAGGAAAAAATATTGTAGAAAGTGGATTATATGAAGATATGCTTATTTCCTAACTTAGCTTATTTATCAGAAACTTCAAGAGCAATAGAAGTATATAATGAACTTATTAAGAAAGGACAAAAGCCCATTTTTGCAACGCATGGTGGAACTTATGAATCAATCTTAAGAGATGAAAATATCCCATACCACATAGTGCCACCCCTGATGACTAAGAATCAGTGTCAAGACTATGTAGCTGCTAATGTTGGAGACAAGAGAAACTTTTACAATGTAAGCACTCTGAGAGAGCGTGTACAGAATGAGATTGATTTTTTTAGTAGTCATGAAGTAGGCTTAGTTCATATAGGGTTTACTTTATCTGCTAAACTTTCTGCAAGATACTTGAATATTCCTTTATCAACAGCTCATGGTTCTTTCTTCCCTCCAGTATTTGAAAATAGAATAGCAATGTATAATAAAAAATACGATTATGGCATTTATCGTATAGTGCCTAAAAGCTGGAAAAAGAGTATAGTAAATTGGTTGTATGTTAATACAAAACACTATAATAAACCATTTAATAAAGTGGCTAAAGAGCTTAATATAGAACCAATCAATTCACTTGTAGAATTATTTACTGGTGATTACACTTTAGTTACGGATGCGCCAGAAATTATTGGTTTATCAAAGGAAGAAATCGAAAGTTGGAAAAAATCAAGCAATTCTTTATATAATTGTTGCAAAAAGCTTTTTCACGTAGGGGCAATCTATGCCAAGCTTTTTGGTGATCTTCCACAAGAAGTATCTGATTTCTTAGACACTGATAAACCTAAAATCTTTGTTGCTCTTACCTCCAGTACAGGAAAGTATCTTGACAAAGCTTACGATTCATTAAAAGATCTAGATTGTAAAGTTGTGCTTTGTACCACTGTACATCCAGCTAATTACAAGCCTAAAAAGAACATGATGATTAAAGAGCATCTTCCCTCTCATAAAGTTATGCCATTATGTGATGTAGCAATTATTCATGGTGGACAAGGAAGTGTGCAAACAGCAATAGCTTCTAATACTCCTATTATTGGGTTTTCTTTGCAGCCCGAGCAAAATTTGAACTTACAACTTGTTGAGAAACATAAAGCAGGTCTTAATTTGCCATTACAAGTTTTGGGGAATGGTGGTCTAGGAGATTATGTTAATATGGTTGTAAGAGACAAGAATTATCAAAGTAAGATGAGTAGACTAAAATCTTGGCAAGATAATTACAACGGAGCTAAGAGAGCTGCTGAGGTTTTAATAAATTTAACTGAGTAATTGCAGGTAGAAAAGTTTTTTGACCAAATGCAAGAGAGGTCTAGCCGATAGGCCTCTCTTGTTTGCTTAAGAGTGCACGTTTTTGATTAGCTCATATAGTTCATCAAAATTTGTAAACTCCATAACTCTATTCCTATCTTCTAAATCATGAATGGTTTTCAGTAGGTCATTTAAAGGAAGCTTAAGTTCTAAAGACTTACTTTATTCTACGACTATTTTTATTTGTGAATCTACTTCAATACGCCTTTTCATAACAGCTAAATCTCTCCATATACCAGGCTTTGTCTTAAGATTAACTCTGTCAAAAGCCTCAAGTTTATCAAGACTTATATTAATTGTTTCCCAGTCTCTATTCAATTTAGAACGAAAAGTATCATCATTGTATCCATTAAAACCTTTACAGTCTATTTTTAGTGTATCAGCAACCATGACGATTTCTCCTGCTAAGTTAGCTAGCATAGGAAGATATTTAGCCAGAGAAAAGACATCTGCCATTGTTTCATCTACAACTGCAATTGCAAAAAGTTTTGAGACATAACCCATTTTATCCCAAAGATATCCTAAAAGATTACTTGTAGCTGTAGGGTCTTC
>PWPR01000198.1 GCA_003557085.1 Clostridia bacterium
AAAGGCTCTTTGGCAAAGTCACTTTTAATCAAGTTAAAAATAGTTAATAACTGTTTGATATACACCTCTTGTCCTAATGATCTAGCAAGATAATCAAATGGCAAATCAAACTCTTGAGCTGTTATTTCAATTAAATCTTGATACTCGTCTAAATTATATGCTGCTATAGCAATATCTTTAGGTGACACATTAGCTAATAAGAGTCTTTTTATTTCTCTAAGTGCTTCTCGAGTTTCCAGCTGCTTTGTAAAAGCTCCGCTAACTTTAACTTTGAGATTAATATCTGCTTGATCTTGGCAAAATAGATAATCTGCTAAACTGTCTTCCTTAGCTTTTTCAAATACTTTAAAGCCTGCTTCTCTTAGTTTGCTAAGTCCAGCATCCAGAAAACTGAAAATTTCTTTACGCTCTCGGTCATAATGAACAAAAACTTTTATTTTTTCAAAATGATTAGTAAGAGCTTTAATAAAAGCAACATCCGCCAGACTTAGTTGGTAATCATAAATAAAAAGTGCATTACCACTTATCCTGACTCCTCCAGCTTCTATTTCTTTCGTAGCCTGTCTAATTATCTCTTCTTGGTCTAAGAGCCCTCTAGACAGCATTTCTTGTTGATAAGTGTTAAATATCAGGGCGATATCGTATTCCTTTTCACTTAAATCATCAAGATCAATTTCTTTTGATAAATTACTTCTTTTTAAACTCTCAATTATGCTCCAGATTTCTTCTACAGACTCTATTAAACTATCTAATTGCGAAAACCATACCAAACTATTTTCATTTTGCAACTTTATTAATACAGTAGCTAAAAGTGCTAATGAATCCTCATTTGTAATCGTCTTAAATTTTACTTGCTTCTCTAATATATGTTCTGCTAAACCTTGTAAACTAATTATCTTGCTCTTAATTAAAATCTCTTCGTATTTGCTTAATACTTTTCTAGTAGCTTTCTCAATTAACTTATATGTAGGCATAGTTAAGTAAGATGGCTTACTTGATATCTTGGTTTCATTAACAAAATCCTCCAAGACAGTATTGGTTAATGGACTATAACTTTTTACTAGAATTAATTCTTGAGTCAAACTCATACCTCCTAATTGAATTATCTTAATATTTAGCCTATACTGCTTTCATTTTAGCACAAAATCACTTTAATAAGTAAAAATATGTTAAAATCACTAAGGTACAATAGAGTAGCTTAGCGAGTTAAAATTATCTTTAGGCAAACTAAATAATTGAATAAACTAAGATTTAGTTATATACTATGTTAGTGAGCTTGAAGTGGAGGAAATAATTTATGGACATTTTACAATTAATTATACCGATTTATGCCATAGTAGCTTTGGGTTGGTATCTAAACACAAAAAAACATTATACAAAAGATGTAGATAGGTTTATTGGCTTTTTAACATATCGAATATTACTGCCAATTTCTATCTTTGATAAAATAGCTACAGCAGAAGTTAGCTTTAATCAGCAGACTGTTTTATTTTATGGTGTTATGTTTGTTCAGCTATTGTTTTATTATTTTTTATGGACCAAACTGGATAAAAGAAGAGGTTTTGAGGCGTTTGCCAATAGTGTAAGAGGAAATGTTATATACTTGGGATTTCCAGTTATGATTCAAATATTGCCTGCAGAAATTTTACCACTTGGGATGGTCTTAGCAAGTGCACTCTCTCCAATAACTTTATTTAGTGTAGAAATGCTTTATAGGAGTAAAGAAGGTGGCGCTAACCCTTTAGAAATACTAAAAAACCCCTTAGTTCAGGGGCTTATGCTTGGTATAATTGTTAATATCTCAGGGTTTTGGCATCCTCTACTTGGCCAGGTTATCTCACAAGCTACTACCCCACTTATGTTCTTAGCTCTAATTATTGTAGGTGCTAACTTTGATATTAGTTCGATGAAGCATGCTGATATTTCATTGCGTATGATTCTAGTCATTTTCAATAAGCTCATTTTACTCCCTATAGGGTTTACAGCAATTGCCTACCTCTTGGGATTTGAACCCCAGTTTATGGCTATTGGAGTAATTTTGTTTGCTGCTCCATGCGCTGTGTCAAACTTCGTTTTATTATCAGAGCTTAATGAAGTTAGTGATTTATCCACCAATACAACTATCTTTTCAACAGCAGTTTATTTATTGATTCTACCTCTGATAGGATATGTTGTTAATTTGCTTATTTAAATCAAGCCTGTTAAGTTCCACCATGGCAAATACAGTAAGAATATAATTAAAAAAGTTAGCGGAGTCATTAAGATGCCATAGCGGCGTAATTGGGCTTCGCTATAATATTCTTCTCCTACCCCTATTAATACTGATAAATGATGATATGGCAAAATATAGTGAATAGAAACTGTTAAATATGAAATCAGAGCAATAGCTAGCGGTGAAACTACCCCTGCTAACATGCTTACTAATAGAGGTGAAGTAATGCTCATAGTCGTCAAGCAACTGCCTAAAACCATATGCACTGCCATTACTACTAATATTATAAAGAAATAGATACCAAGACCATTAGCTTGAGGAATAAATCCTGCGAGTGAATCTTGTAAAATTTGATTTATACCACTTGCAGTTAAGACTCTTCCAATTGAAAATATGGCAGTTAAATATATTAAGATTGGATAATTGATTTTCCTTATATCAGAAGGTCTAATGAGCTTAGTTGCAAGCATTGCCAAGACTCCAAGCAAACCAATATAAGCTGAATGAATATTATGTATAGCTTCACTAGCCCAAAGAACTACTACAACTCCCATTATTAAAAAAGCTAGTTTTCTTTCTTTATTAAGCTTCATCTTTACATTGTCTGAGGCCTTATTCCACTTCACATTAGCTAGATCTTTTCTAAAAATGAAAATCAAAACTAAGCAAATTATGCTACAAGCTAATATCCCTGGTATTGTCATTTGCCATGCCCACTCAGTAAAACTTGCAGAAGCACCTGCAAACTCCAAAGCAGAATAATTAAGTATGAAATCACCATTGATAAAAATTGTTGGAACTGAAGTTCCTGCTATAAAGACACTAATCATTATAGCTGATTTAGTTGCCTCTTTAATCTCATATTGGCTTAAAAAAACATTGTATATACTACCTAAGATTATTAATCTAGGGAATGGATGTGGTATTAGAAAAATTAGAATTGCACCTAGAATAAATGATAATGCCATTAATCTATAGGTGCTAGTTCCATATCTTTGCAAAATCAGCTCAGCTAATTGCTCAGCTGCTTTAGTATTTGTAATGCCAATTGCTAGCAAAAATGAAGAAAGTATAAGTACAAAAGTCAATGATAATGGAAAATTAAGAACTGCTAAAGGATGTGCTCCACTAAAGGCTAAGAACCCTACTAACATAAAAATAGCAGCAAAAGTCATGTTCACCCCACCTGTAGCCCACCAATAAATTGTAGTCATCATCGTTATTACTACAGCTTTCTGTCTTAAACTAAGAGGTATTGGTAAAATAAGAACAATTGCTGCAAAAAGTATTGGCAAAATTATATGATTCTTATGTTTTAACTTCACATTTACAACTCCTCACAATAAAAACACTGATAAAATTCTATCACATTTTAACTTTATTACAAAAGAATTTCTCACTCACTTAAAGTTATCTTCTAGCAAAGTAAAAGCAGAGTAGCTTTACTACCCTGCTAACTTTATTTTAGAAAGTTTTTTTATAGACTTCTTGCTCTGACACATAAGTTATTGCTATGGTCTGCAATTCTTTCAAAATTAGAAATAACATCCAAAAATACAATACCAGCTCTAGGATTACATAGCCCTTCACTTACTCTTTGAATATGACTTTTTCTCAATTGCTGTTCCATAAGGTCAACCAGTTTTTCTTTTTCATATACCTTGCGTGATATTTCTATATTTTTCTCTTTAACTACAATAAGTGCATCATAAATCATTTCTTTTATTACGCTATACATTTCATTTAGCTCTTCTTGAGCCATTTCAGTAAATGCAATTTTATTATCTATCTTATACTCAGCTAATTCAGAAATATTATCAGCATGATCCCCTATTCTCTCAATATCATTAGTGCATTCGAATAAATAATTAAGTCTTCTTGACTGATTATCAGTTAAGGATTGTTGAGAGATTTCTACTAAATATGCCATAATTTCTCTTTCCAGGTAGTTGACTAACTCTTCTTTATGTTTAGCTCCTTCTATTATTGTCATGTCTCCAGAATATAGCCCATTTACAGCCATCTCCAAAGCTTCTGCTGATAGTTCACCCATTCTATTTAACTCTCTTGTCACTTGCCCTAGAGCAATTGAGGGATTGTCAAGAAGCATTTTATCTAAATATGTAGAGGG
>PWPR01000036.1 GCA_003557085.1 Clostridia bacterium
ACAGACAGGCAATTTGATTTTTGTTTCAGGACAGATTCCAAAAAAAGATGGTGAGATCATAACTGGTAGAGTAGGAGAGGATATTTCTATTGAGGATGCTTATGAAGCAGCAAAGCTTTGCTGCATAAGCTGCTTATCAGTTGTTAAATCTATGGTTGGTGACTTAGATAAAGTCAAAAAAATTGTTAAGGTAGTTGGATATGTGAATAGTGTTCCAGAAAGTGGAGACCAACCAAAAGTAGTAAATGGAGCAAGCGACTTATTAGTTGAAGTATTTGGCGATGTAGGAATGCATGCTAGAGCTGCTATAGGTAATAGTGGATTACCTCTTAATGTGCCTGTTGAAGTTGAAATGATTGTTGAAGTAGAATAAGTTAAACTCTCCGCTTTGTCGGAGAGTTTTTCTAAATTTAAATTTGGAGGACAGAAAATGTTTCCTTGGAGTAGTTTGTTTTTATTAGTTTTAGGCTTAGCACTAATTATAAAGGGAGCAGATATTTTCACTGAAGTCGCAGTATGGTTTGCAAAGAAGTCAGGAATTCCACAAGTATTAATTGGAATAACAATCGTGAGCTTGGCTACAACCTTGCCTGAATTTTCTGTTTCTGTGATGGCTTCATATTCAGGCTATACCTCCATGGCATTTGGTAATGCAATAGGTTCATGTATAGCAAACATCGGATTGATTCTTGGAATTGTACTCCTCATAAAATCATTTAAAATTAACAGAGAAGACATAATCTTTAGAGGAGCATATTTAATAGTTGTAGCAGTATTTTTGCTTGTTATGAGTATAAATCTTTCAATCACTAGATTAAATGGGTTTTTATTAATAGTATTATTACTTGGATTTATATATTTTATTTATAAAGAGTTGTCTTCCCTAAATTTAAAAGATAAACCCAAAGAATTCGTTGAGGATAGAAAAATATCTTTCCAAATAACATTGTTTTTTATTAGCGCAATCATGATTTTTATTGGGGCTAATCTCATAGTAAACTCTGGTGTTACAATGGCAGAATATTTTGGTGTGCCAGAGATTATTATATCACTTACGCTAATTGCTTTAGGTACTTCATTACCAGAGTTGACAACTGCGGTTACAGCAGCAGTTAAAGGTCATCAGGATCTTTCAATTGGTAATGTTATTGGAGCAAATTTACTTAATCTTACCTGGGTAATAGGTGTATCTTCTATTGTTAGACCAATTACAATAGATTATCAAAATTTGTTATTTGATTTGCCTATAATGGTTTTACTGACTTTTCTATTAGTCTCTTTTGCCTTATTTCGTAAAGAAATTGGTAAAAAGGAAGGATTTGTCTTTCTATTTATATATGTATTTTTCATTATATATACTATAATATAGAAGGTGATTTACATGAAAGAAGAAAGATTGCAAAAATATTTAGAACACGCTGGTGTTGCTTCAAGAAGAAAGTCTGAAGAATTTATTAAAGCTGGAAGAGTTAAGGTTAATGGTAAACTTATTACTGAAATGGGTTTTAAAGTTACTAAAGATGATAAAATAGAGGTAGATGGCAAAATAATTGCAGAAAAAGAAAGTAAAGTCTATTATTTACTTCATAAACCACTAAATTATATTACAACTACTGATGACCAATTTGGAAGAAAGACTGTTCTTGATCTAATTGATACAAACCAAAGAGTCTATCCAGTCGGCAGGCTTGATTATGATTCTTCAGGTTTACTTTTAATTACTAATGATGGAGGACTAACAAATAAATTAATCCACCCATCTTATGAGGTTTGGAAAGAGTATTTAGTGGAGGTAAATGGTTTTCTAGATAATAATACTTTAAGAGCTTTAGAAGAAGGTGTGAGTTTAGAGGATGGTAAGACAGCCCCAGCTAAAATTCGCTTAGAGCACCGCACTAAAGAGAAAAGTAAGGCAATTATAAGTATTCATGAAGGAAAGAATAGACAGGTAAGAAGAATGTTTGATTTCTTTAATCTAGATGTTTTATCATTAAAGAGGATTAAATTTGGACCATTAAAACTTGGCAATTTAGGCTATGGAAAGTATAGAAAATTGACTGACTATGAAATTCAGCAAATAAAACGAATAAAAAGGAGATAGTGTTTTGCAAAGAGTTTATGCTATTAGAGGTGCTACTACAGTCTCAAGCAATAATAAAAAAGAGATTATAGAAGCTACTCAAGACATGTTAAAAGAAATTTTTAGAGCCAATAATGTATTAAAAGAGAATATTATTAGTATGCTTTTTACAATGACAGAGGATCTAGATGCTGTTTTTCCAGCAAAAGCAGCTCGCATGATTGGAATAACTGATAGTGCACTGATTTGTACAAAAGAAATTAGTGTTCCAGATTCCTTAGAAAAATGCATTAGAGTTATGATACATTGCTACCTCCCTTTAGAAAGTGAAATTAGACATATATATCATAAAGAAGCAAGAAAACTAAGACCTGATTTAATGGAGAACTAATTATGAAATATTGTATTACTATTGATGGTCCTGCTGGAGCAGGAAAAAGTACTATAGCAAAAAAGCTAGCTCAAGATTTAGATTATTTCTATATTGACACAGGCGCTATGTATAGGTCTGTGACTTGTGCAGCTATTTTATATCAAGTAGCATCTGATGATGAAAAGATTTTAGGTAAGTTAGCAGCTAAAATAAACCCTAAATTTATAAAGAAGGATTTGAACTATTATATTAATGACCTTCATCTAACACCTTTCATTAGATCTATACCTGTAAATGAAAACGTTTCTGAAGTTTCAGTCCATAAATCAGTAAGAGATATTCTTGTTGATTTACAAAGGTCATTATCATTTGATAATCCCTATAAGGGGACTGTAATGGAAGGCAGAGACACTGGGAGTGTTGTTTTACCTGATGCTGATTTAAAAATCTATTTAACCGCTTCGGTAGAAGAGAGGATTAAAAGAAGAGTAGAGCAGTATGAACAGCAAGGGTTTGAAGTAGACTACGATACTATCAAGCAGGATTTAGAGAAGAGAGATAAAATTGATAGTACTAGAGCTATAGCTCCATTGATTAAAGCTAAAGATGCAATAGAATTGGATTCAACTAATCTGAGCATTGATGAAGTAGTATTAAAGATCAAAGAAATGATAGCAAGAGAGTGATTGTTGATGTTATATAAGTTTGTGATAACTATTGTTAGACCGTTAATAAGATTATATTTCAAAATTGAAACAGTTAATTATCCAGAAGACTTACCAAAAGATAAACTCATTATTGCAGGTAATCATATTACCTGGATAGACCCAGTATGGATAGCTGTGGTAACTAGAAGAAAACTTAGATTTCTAGCTAAGAAAGAAATCTTTAGTAATTGGTTATTTAAGAAATTCTTATTAACTTTAGGAATGTACCCTGTTGATAGAGGAGCACCTGATCGAAAAGCTATCACTTTCGCAATGGATATTTTAGAAGATGATCAATGCTTAGGAATCTTTCCAGAAGGCACAAGGCAAAAAGATAGAAATGAAAAAGCACATAATGGAACTGCATATCTAGCAATGAAAACAGGAGCACCTATTTTACCTGTAACTATCCATAATACAAGTATGAAGTTTAGAAGCAAAGTTATTCTAAAATACCATGATCTAGAGTACGTTGAAAAAGCCAAAAGAATTAATAAAAATGAAATGAATGAATTAACAGAAAGAGTAATGAAGAAAATAAATCAAGGGCTGGAAGAAATTTATGACTAAAAGGCAAATGATTGTTGCAGAAAATGCAGGTTTTTGTGCTGGTGTAAAAAGGGCAATAAAAATTGCGCATGATGCTTTAAAGTATGATACAATAATAATTGACGGTGATTTAGTTCATAATAAAGACGTTATTAAAGACCTAAAAGCTAAAGGTCTTACTATATGGGATGGTCAACCACTAAGTCCAAGCACTAAGGTGTTAATTAAAGCACATGGTGCTACTAGAGAGTTAGAAGATACTTTTAATGAGCAAAAATGCCAAATAATTGATGCTACATGTCATCATGTTAAGAAGATTCATGATATAGCTTCAGAGGCTAAGAAGAAGAATGTACCGTTAATTATTTTTGGAGAGAAGAATCATCCTGAGGTTATTGGAATTGCTAGTAGGGGAGGAAAAGATGTTCAAATTGTAGAAAATGAAAATGAATTAATTGATACTATAGATCCAGATAAGGAAGCATATGTCGTTTGTCAAACAACCGCAAATACCGAAAAATGGAACAGAATAAACGGTAGAATTGTTAAGAAATTTCGAAATTTAAAGATTTTTCAGACAATTTGTCCTGCAACTACAATTAGACAACGTG
>PWPR01000224.1 GCA_003557085.1 Clostridia bacterium
CTTTGTGAATTTACTCAATAATGATCTTAAGTGGAAGCCAATAGATGAAGATAAAGATAAGTTTGAAGGATATAATTACTTAACAGGAGAAAAACTGTGGACTGCTACACGAGTGGACTTAGTATTTGGATCTAATTCAGAGCTAAGAGCAATCGCTGAAGTTTATGCTGAGCTTGATGCAAAACAGAAGTTCATAGAAGACTTTGTTAAAGCGTGGAACAAAGTTATGAATGCAGATAGATTTGATATTTGCTAGAACTATATGACAAAAAGAGTATCTCTAAAGATGCTCTTTTTTCATTTACCCGTCTTTTAGAATATATGGAAACACAAAACTATTACTGCATACTTCCTTTAACTAAGTAAATTATTGATTTGTATTTACAAATAGACTTCATGTGTATATAATGAGAATATGCCAATAGAAGAAATTAATCATGCGCTTATTTTTTTGAATAAAAATGACCGAACGGTCATTTCATGAAATGGGGTTTTTGCTATGTCAAGTATTACAGATGAGAGGAAAGATGTATTAATTCGAGATGCAGCGATAAAGCTTTTTTATAAGAATGGTATTGAAGATACCAGCATCAATTCCATAGCTCAAGAAGCAGGTGTTGCTAAAGGTACAATTTATTTATATTTCCATAATAGAGAGCATCTAGTGAACGAGATTGCTAAGTATTGTTATAAAGGGCATCTAGATTTTTCAATGAGAAGTGTAAGAGAAGAACAATCAGCAAGCGGAAAGCTAAAAAAAAGAGTAAAGAACATGCTTATATGGTCTAGTAAGAATCCATTGGAGTCAGCAGTAATAAGATATTATTACAAACCAGTTAATATCTTTGGAACTAAAGATGTTTTTTTTGATGAATCTTATAATTTAAATAAGGAAATAATTGAAGAGGGTATCAGTAATGGCGAGTTTAAAAAATTGCCTATAGATTTTATAACGAGTATTTTTTTCAGCTCAGTAGAAGGAATTTCAAACTATGCTAGAAATAATCCAGAAGTTTTAAATAATGAAGCTTTATTAGATGAGATGCTTAAAGCAATTATTGCAGGTTTCAAGAATAGCTAAGAATTTTAGGAATAGGTAATATGGTAAACAGTCAGTTTATCTAATTATAAATTAAGATTATGAGGAGAGAGGACAAGTGAAGAGATTTTACAAACTGTTTAGTTTATTATTTGTACTAACTTTAGTTGCAGCAGTTTTTGCTGGCTGCTCACCAACTGTGGAAGACTCAAGTATGTTTACACCAGGAAGGTATACTGGTGAAGGTCGAGGGCATGAAGGAGCTATAGTAGTTGAGGTAGAGGTAGATAGTGAAGCAATACTATCAATAGTAGTTCTGGAACACCAAGAATCATACGGTATAGGTGATGCTGCTATTGATATTATCCCAGAAAGAATCATACAGGGGCAGACTCTAAAAGTTGACACTATTGCAGGAGCTACTGTTAGTAGTCTGGGATTATTGGATGCAATAGAGAAAGCACTAACTGAGGCTGGAGGAGATATAGAGGCCTTAAAACTAAGAGATCCTATTGAAACAGATTCACAGATAGTAAGTTTGGAAACAGATGTTATTATTGTAGGCGGCGGTATGGCTGGCTTAGCTGCTGCATTAGAAGCTAGAGATCATGGCGCAGAAGTAATTCTAGTTGAAAAACTTCCTTTTTTGGGAGGAAGCACAATAAGATCTGGTGGTAAAATTCTAGCAGCTGATACCTCTATTCAAGCTGCATTAGGCATTGAAGATAATGCAACAGACTTTGCAAAATTTTTAATGGAAGTTGGAGAGTATGAAGTAGATGAGGATTTCATCAACTTAATTGCTTATAAGTCAGCTGAAAATATTGAGTGGTTAATTTCAAATGGTGTTGAGTTTGCACAAGATATTGAACCTTTACACAGTTATAGGTCTCCAAGTAGGGGGCATTATGCGGCGATGGATAGTGGCGCAGGATTTATAATACCTATGGAAGAAAAAGCTATAGAAATGGGCGTGCAAATTTTATATAGTACACCAGCTACTGAGCTTATTCAAGATAATGGACGAGTTATTGGTATAAAAGCAACTAATGATAATGATGATGATATTACAATTACAGGAAAGGCAGTTATTCTAGCAACAGGTGGTTTTTCAAGAAATCCAGATTTAATTGAAGAGTACTTCCCTTTGGCTGGAAATTTTGTTACTAATGTTGGTGAAGGTAATACAGGAGATGGTATCTTAATGGGATTGAGCGTTGGAGCAGACACTGTAATGCCTAATGCTGGAATTGACTTAATGATGAACTTCATAACTTACCATGGATATGGAGAAGAAGCTACAGAACTGTTTGTTACTCCTGATGGAGAAAGATTTATGGATGAAAGAGATTTCCACTTTAGAAGAACTAGAATTCTTTACGACTATGAAGTAGATAACTTCTGGTACATTATCGATCAGAAAAGCTATGACAATAGGGTAGGAGCTGCTATTGAAGCTGGTATGGCTCATGAAGCAGATACGATAGAAGAACTTGCAGAAAAGATTAATATTGACCCAGCAGTATTAAAAGCAACAATTGATAGATATAACGAGCTATCTAATCTAGGAGAAGATTTAGACTTTAATAAGCCAGCTCAGTATATGGTACCTATCAATGAAGCAAAATACTATGCGCTTGCAATGATGAAATCTAATAGTGGTACACATGGCGGACTAAAGATTAATATTGATGCCCAAGTAATAAATACTGAAGGAAATGTAATCCCAGGGCTATATGCAGCGGGAGAAGTTGCTTGTGGTCAAATGATTTATAGAGAATATCCAGGTAGTGGTACAGCACTAATATCTTTCTTAACATTTGGAAGACAAGCAGGTGCAGCAGCAGCTTTAGAGTAATAGAATATTTATTTAGTCACAAAGCAGGCATCCTAGAAAACTGTCCAAGGATGCCTGTTCAAATTTATACAGCATGAATGTGATATAATTGAAATGTATTATGTGAGATTAGCTGAGTTTGAGGGGGTAAATATATTGTATAAAAAATATAAAGCGACTGACAATATCTGGATAATTGAAGATGGCAGTGTGAAATGTTACTTGCTAGAAGGTGATGAACAATGTATTTTATTAGATACAGGATATGGAAAAGAAGATATAGGGGAGTTTGTAAAAACTATTACAGAGAAGCCTATTACAGTGATAATTACACATGCTGATAGGGATCATGTTGGCGGAATTGACCAATTTGATAATGTTAATATGCACCCATCAGATTTTGAGAGATGCAAAAGGTTTAATGAAGTAAAACAAAATCATTTCAATCCTATTTGGGAGGGTGACACCTTTGATATTGGCACCTTCAAGTTAGAAGCAGTTCTAATACCAGGACATACACCAGGAAGTATTGCATTATTAGATAGAAATAATAGGATTTTATTTGGCGGTGATAGTGTTCAAAAAAGGATAGTAATGGCTGAGAGAAATTTTGCAGCTTATTACTATAGTATGGTTAAATTAAGTGAATATATTAATGAATTTGACATAATATATTCACCTCATGGAGAAGAGACTTATGAACCCAGTCTTATAACGCAGCTAGTTGAGGCTTCAAGAGCTATGCTCGATGGGGAAATTGTAGGGGAAAAGCCAAAGGAATCACTCCCATTTGGGGATGTGCAGATATATACAAAGGGTAGCATAACATTTATTCATTAACAAAATAATTATAAAAAAAAGAGTGAATAAAGAAAGCTTAGCTAACTTTTTTCACTCTTGTATCTATTATGATTATGCTTTTTTTAGCTTTCTAGATCCATTTGGGGTGATTTTTCTACCAAAAATATAGACAACAATAAATTCTCCAACATAGCCAAGTAGCATACTAATTCCAGCTAATAAAGCACCGAGCTCAGGATAGATAGAAACTACTCCTAAAGATAATACCATAACTACTATCAAGTTAGCAGCTTTACTCATTGTAAGTACAGGTGTTCTCTTTTCCATCATTAAGACTCCTGCAAATACCTCAGAATATGTAACTACTAAGGGAATAAAGGCCATTGGTAGCATGGTTATTAGAGCTGCACCAGTTATATCAGGGTCTGTACCGATAACATTAAGTAGTAACCACTCTCCTGCTGGTGTAAGTGATGTGATTACTAGTAAAGATGTTGCCAGCACACCTACGCCTAGCACAAATCTTTTTACCTTAATGAAGCTTTCTCTGTCCTCTACAAAAACCAAAACAAGCTGATGAATACTAAAAGAAATGCCAACTAGAATCCAAGCGGTACTATATGCAACTTGATAAGCTGC
>PWPR01000037.1 GCA_003557085.1 Clostridia bacterium
TGGTGTTAACATATTTTTTCTAACATATCCAACTTTGTTCTCAACATGCCCTTTTTCGTGAGGGGAGTATGGGTTACATACCTGTACTTGAAATCCATAGTAATGTGAAAACCTCATAAATTCATCTGTTAATACTGCTTCTTTTCCTTGCCCTCTACTAGTTACTACTGCTGCACTTAAATTGTCTATTCTAACTGCTCTAGGTACCCCATTAAAGTATCTAAACAACTTGATTAGTCCCTGCATGAAGCATTCTTGATTTTCTGCTGGCATTGGAACTGAATGTGCTCCATTACTGTATGGTGGACTCATTACTAAACAAGCATTATCTACTAAGCTGCCTTCCATTACTGATTCTGTGTGTCCAAAATCAACCTGCACTTCTCCTGGTGGTTGTTCCATTTTCTCATAGCTTTCACTTGCCGTACTATTCTTTTCGTTATCTTTTATATACTGACATACTGTTCTATACGACCCTTCAAAACCTATTTCAACTAACCCTTCATAAAGTAAAATTGCATTTCTTCTATTTTTTCTTTTAAGACTTTTGTCCTCATCGATCCAATCTAAGACTATTTGCCCCCACTTCTCTTGATACATCATGCCTCTCTTCTTTTGAATTTTTACCTCTGGCACTTGGTCTTTGTCAGCATATTTTTTTGCAGTTTTCCAATCTATTTCTGCTATCTTTGCTATCTCTGTTATGTTTTTGGATTCTACTTCTCTTAAATGTTTGATATAATTAATCTTAGGCATTGCTATCATTCCTTTCGTCTCCTCCTATTGTTTTTGTTGGTAACTTAACAATAGGAGATGTATTGGATGTTAGCAAGCCTTTTTATTTACTCGGTATGAATTTGCTGCAATCTTCAGTATTTTTATTCTGCCACAAACAGGAAAGAAATGAATAGAACAGAACAGTTAATGTTAGTCTAGGAGCAGCTAAAGTGATGGGAACACTAATAGCAGCTTTTACCTTTTGAGAAGATAGAATCGGAAGAGAAACTGAAGTAGCATAAGGATATTGAATGTATTACAGAGTAGTATTATCATGGGGCTATATAATGCACAGAAACAATGAAAATTGTTGGCGTAACTATATCCTCTATAGAAAGGAAAGAGTAGGCATAATTAATAATAACATAAATGTAAAATATTTACTTTACTTTTAAAAGACAAATGTGTACAATATAAAAAAATCTACATATAATCATAAAATAAGACACCTTTGAGATGAAGAGGAGTGTCTTTTTGTTTAAAAAAGACACTTTTAATGCAAAAAACTGAAGGAAGGAGGCATAAGAGTGTGCAGTTTTAGAAAGAAAAATCATAACAAAACACAGAGACCGTTTTCTATCTACAAGACTAAGGCAATGGAGGATTACTTTAAGTTTATGAGTAAACAAGGAATGCATATAGTTGGTTTGTCTGAAGGCATTACCAATGAATTTGCTTTTGAAGAAGGAGCCCCTTCAAATAAAGAGTATAAGCTAATTTTATCAAAACAAAGAATGACCTGGCAACAGTTTTTAGGACAGTCTTATACTAAATAGTCAAACTTTAATTCACTGAATTTATTAGCAAATATAAGATTGCTTAACTATCTTAAGTCAAGACTTAAATTAACTCATTTTGCTAGCTCTTGACTGAAGGAAAAGCAATCTTTTTATATAACTGTAAATATCATACACAAGTAGAAATATGTCCTTTATCCTAATTCTTCGGAACAATCTCACTATATTAAAGTCGTAAAGATTAAGAGAGAGTCACTATTTATAAAGAGTAATTGCAAGAATATCTAGTCTTTGAAGGGTGTTAGCATTTTATTTAAAAAAGTTAGCTACACGGAGTGATTGAACTTCAATATACTGATTTTTTAAATAGTCTAATTATTGTAGTTTGTTTAGTAAGAATCGATATTGTACTGATGTTCTAATAAAATGGAAAGGAGAGTATGATTTAGTCTATGACTATATCATACAAGATTTGAATGAAAAAACTATTGTTATCTTTTTTGCTTATTGTGATTATATTATCTACTTCTATTCAAGTATATGCAGGATATTATGATGAGGATAGTACTTCTGCAGCAGGAGTTTCGGGACTTTGGCATTATGGATATAATTATTTAGGGACTGTTACAGAACAAGGCTCAGAATGGAGAATTCCTTATTCTGCTTATACAACAGTACTAGACAATTATATGGAGATGAATGGAGTTATGATGTTATGGGGGTCTGGATCTACTGGTTTCGTACTTGATTCTTTTTCAACAGATGGATATGGAACTATAAGCTTTGTCTCAACAGAGTACCCTGAAAAATCATCATCTTACGATACTGTCGCTTTTGCAGTATCTCATGATGGCTATTTATCAGATGATAAAATAGTTTGGGATTGGCATGGTTCAACATACACGTCATGCGACTTGCCATCATCAAAGAGTGAAAGTCGCAAAGAGGATCTCTATGATAGAGTGAAGAAAGCTGATATAAATTTAGCAAGCACACTGAATATAGATACAGATCCACTTACTTATTCTAGTATGCTCGACTGGAGTAATTTTGCATCAGTAGTGCCATTTTTTAAAGAGTACCAAGATGCTTTAGATAGTTTTGAAAGACTGGTAATGTGTGAGGTATTTGGCGTGCACATAGTAGCTGGGGACACAACACCGTCTTTTTGGTTTGATGAGGACAATAAAGAGATGTATATTGTTTTTACTAAGAAATGTGGAGAAGCAGTATTACTTTCAAGCCAGTTAATTAATGACTTGCAGAGTGAGAATAGAGAATTTAGATGGAGTACTCCAATTTAAAATATTTAGATGATTAGTAAGAAGTATAATATAAACCTGTATAGAGCTATCTATGTGAAATATATTGGAGGTTTAAGAATGAAAACGAGAGCTGTTTATATGCTAGTTATAGTTATGTTGTTCGTTATTTTGATATTTTCTGGATGCAGTCAGCCGTCAGCAGAACGTATAAATTCAAAACAAGATATTCCAGTTGCTGTTTGGGAAGCTTTCGCAGAGCAAGCTATTGAGCCAGGAGCATATTATTTTAGTCCAGCTTTCACTGAAAGTAATGAAGGGTATCTTGTAATCTGTGGTAGTAAGGAATTTGCCGATGGTTATGATGTTAAAGTTGAAGAAGTTGAATTTAGCGGTACTCGTAGTACTCGTGAAGGCCCTAGGGGGAACTATAGTATTAAGCTAACAGAAAGTTCTGCCCCAGACCTTCCTAGTTATAATGAGAACTTCGAATATCCCTTTATATTTTTTAAGCTTTCAAAAGGTAGTGATTATGATTATATTTATAAAATCGAGTCTAATGGAACATTAATGGAAATTAACTATTGGTGGGGAAAAGATGAAGTTTCTGGAAGTACTTCGCTTTATAATTATGAAGTAGTTCAATCGAAAGAAGATATACCTGAGAAAATATGGTCGAAGATAGAAACTCTTAATCTTGAAAAAGGAATTTTTGGGTTTGATCAAATAGAGTATGATCCAGAAGCTTTCTATGCACTAATTGTGGGTGGTGAAGGATATACTGATTCCTTCAATATTGCCTTTGAAACTATGAGGCATAACGTGCGAAACTCTGACAGTACTCCTTATGATATCACTGTTGCATTACTAATGCGTAAATATACGGATAGAGGATCTTTGCCGTATTCTGATGGATTTGACTTGCCTTTCGCTGTGATTAAATTAGAGCCAAGAAACAAAAATAAAAAGGTCATTCTTTTGGGAGAGCTTAACCATGCTATAACATTTTTTGACGATCACCTGAACTCATCAATACTGTATTCTAATCGTGCTATGGAAGACTAGAACTATTATCTAAAAGCAGATAGGGCAGCTTGTTCTTAAATGTAAATATATAGACAAGCTACAAGGTCAATGAAGATCTTGTTACTAAAATATTCCTACTCAATAAACAAAGCTAGAAGTATTAAAGAATCAGAAAGGTTGATTAATCTTGAAAAGAATCCTTGTGGTTTTAGTAATATTAGTGTTAATGATTAATATATCGTATGCATCAGATTCAGTTACTATGAAGATGCAAGTAGATAATGATGAATATATCGTTGTAAATAACGATGATATTTTGAAAAAAGCTTTTGATACAACACCAATTATGATAGAGGACGTAACATTTGTTCCAGTTAGAGGAGTATTTGAACACTTTGGTGCTGCTGTAGACTGGATTAGCGAATCAGAGAAAATAGAAATAACAATGAACAGCTCAGTAATTGCATTAAAAAATGGTTCTAATGAAGCTTTTGTTGATGACCAA
>PWPR01000115.1 GCA_003557085.1 Clostridia bacterium
AGCAGATTTAGCTTTCTAAATATTTTCTCAATCGCATTAAATGTTAGCAATATCACTATTCTCATAATGAACTTATCAAAATACTTTAACTTGACAAAGTCATGAATCTAAACTATATTTGAGTAAGTAATGGAGGTGATATTATGGCAAAAGCAAATTGTATAAGAATTGAAGAAAACAACGCCATCTGTCCTTGTAAAAATACAGGATGTGAGAACCATAGTATTTGTTGTGAATGTGTAGCACATCACAAAAAAAGTGAGAGTTATCCAGCATGTTTGCGCTATGAGAACACTGAGTAGAACTTTGCCACATATCTGTCACACAAATCATCTATACTAAAATCAGTATACAGAAAGGATGATTATTGTGAAGAAAATTTTAGCTTTAATTGCAGTTATGAGCCTACTAGTAGTAGGTGGAGCTATGGCAGGTTCAAGTGACAACTTAAGAGTCTCTAATTGGGGGCCCTTTGGCAGAGGAATGACTCATATGGCTAATCTTAGCGAATCTTCTCTTGAAGAAATAACAGAACTCAAGGGGACTTTTTGTCAAAGTGGAACTAGCATGATTGATGCTCTTAAAGACGAAGGACTTTATGAAACTTGGAAGAGCAATATTCTAGAAACTTTTGAAGAGCAAATTGCTAATCAGATTGAACAAGGTCAATTATCCCCAGAAGAGGCACAGCAAATACTAAACTCTCTTGCAGAGAGAATAGATGAGGGTCCTCCATTTGGCTTTGGTCATATTATGGGCAGAGGAAACCGCATGAGAAGAGCCACAAACTAATTATACAGGTATTAATTAAGTTGCAAAACCACATGGTTTTGCAACTTTTTTTATGTGTAATAAAATTTTACTTGCATTAACTAATTATTTTAGTTATCATTTAGTTGCTAAAGAGGTAGAAGAGCCTTTTAAAGTGGAGAATATACTTCACAAGCAAAAACTTTTGACTATCTTAATTATATTAAGATTTAGCCATACGGACAGCTGGTCAAAATGCCGCTTGGCAACTTTGTTGCCTTATTGATTGAGTCAAACTCAACTTCAAAGTTGGTTACTAAAAACCGTAAAATACTGTGCTAATGCACATATCACTTGTGAAAATCAATAAGAGTATTAAAAGTGAAATTTTTGCTATATAAACTCTGAAACCTCTACACTCAAATGTATATTATATATATTGTATACCTATTTAGTAGATATGACTCAAGTGATTCAAGCGAATAGCGCTATTTTCACTTGAGCTTTTTTTATTGAAGAAAATTAGAAGGAGTATAAGCTATGACAAACAAGTTAAAATTGTATGGGTTTAACAACCTAACTAAATCATTAAGTTTCAACATTTACGATGTCTGCTATGCAAAGAGTAGGAAAGACCAAGAAGATTATATCGCTTATATTGATGAACAATATAATGCAGATAGATTGACCAATATTCTTTGTGAGGTTACAGAAATAATAGGCGCTCATGTTCTAAATGTTTCAAAGCAGGACTATGACCCTCAAGGTGCTTCTGTAACTATCTTAATAGCAGAAGAACCTATTATACCTTTGGCTAGTGAAACTGTCGTTGGGCACCTTGATAAAAGTCATGTGACAGTTCACACATATCCAGAATATCATCCTGAGACATCGATTGCTACTTTCAGAGTTGATATTGATGTTTCAACATGTGGAAAAATCACACCCCTATCTGCACTTAACTTTCTAATTGGGTGCTTTGACTCAGATATAATTACGATGGATTATAGGGTTAGAGGATTTACAAGAGAAATGTCTGGAGAGAAAGTTTATATAGATCATAAAATAACTTCTATTCAAGACTATATTGAGAAAGCAACATTAGAGGATTATGATGCGGTAGATATAAATGTCTATCAAGCTAACTTGTTTCACACAAAAATGCTCATAAAAGAACTAAATCTAGGTAATTATTTGTTTAACATAGATCCAAAAGAGTTAGCTCCAAAGGCTAGGCTAGAAATAGCAGATAATTTAAGAAAAGAAATGATTGAAATATTTTCAAGTGATAATGTCTACAGCAAAGGGGGTCTTCTAAAGGATGAAGATGGACCAGAGAAGGATGCCGATATATCAGGCACTAGAGAATCTTAAGACAAAAAGGATTGTTCCTTTTGATGTTCCTGGGCACAAAAGAGGTAAAGGTAATCCTGACTTAACCAACTTTCTTGGCGAAAAATGTTTAGCAGTAGATGTGAATTCTATGAAACCGTTAGATAATCTTTGTCACCCTACATCTGTCATAAAAGAAGCAGAGGAGTTAATAGCGGATGCTTTTGGAGCTGCTAGCGCTTTTCTAATGGTAGGAGGGACAACCTCATCTGTGCAGACAATGATTTTAGCATCCTGCAAACCAGGTGATAAAATAATTTTGCCAAGAAATGTTCATAGAAGTGTTATAAATGCTTTAGTTTTAGGTGGTGCTACACCCATCTATGTTAACCCTCAATACAATGAAGAACTAGGCCTTGCATTAGGAATGAATGTAGATGATATCAAAAAAACTATTGACGCTCATTCAGATGCTAAAGCAATTTTTGTTAACAATCCTACATATTATGGCATATGCTCTAATCTTAAAGAAATAATTAACTATGCGCATAGTAAAAACATTTTAGTTTTAGCAGATGAAGCACATGGCACTCATTTATATTTTCATAATGCACTTCCAGGAGCAGCTATTAAGCTTGGAGCTGACATGGCTGCAGTTAGTATGCATAAGTCAGGAGGGTCTTTAACTCAAAGCTCTGTCCTACTTTTAGGAAAACAAGTGGAGCAAAGTTATGTGAGACAAATTATTAACCTGACACAAACTACCAGTGGCTCATACTTACTACTTTCAAGTTTAGATATATCTAGAAAGAATTTAGCTCTTAATGGTAGCAATATTTTCTCAAAAGTTATTAATATGACTGAATATGCAAGACAAGAGATTAATAACATTGGAGGTTATTATGCCTTTTCAAAAGAGTTAATCAATAGTGATTCTGTTTATGATTTTGACCAAACTAAATTGATTGTTAATACCTTAGGAATTGGATTAACTGGGCATGAAGTTTATGACTATATGCGAGATGAGTACGATATTCAAATTGAGTTTGGAGATCTGGGTAATATATTAGCATATATCTCAGTGGGTGATAGGCATCTAGATCTTGAAAGATTAGTAGGGGCTTTGGCAGAAATTAAAAGACGGCATCAGAAGTCTAGAATTTTTATGCCACCTTTTGCGGGCTACATGAATCCTGAGGTCATATTAAGTCCTCAGAAAGCTTTTTACTCCAAAAAGGAGTCTGTGAAACTTGAAGAGAGTATTGGTAAAGTCTCTGGAGAATATCTAATGTGCTATCCTCCTGGGATCCCTATTATCTCTCCTGGGGAGTTAATCTCCAAGGATATTGTAGAAACAATAAAATATGAGAAATCCATTGGAGCACAAATCACTGGCACTCAAGACATGAACGTTAACTATATTAATATTATTAAGGAGGTACTCTAATGAGTTTACATTTGTGGTATACAGAAGAGCACTCAAAGAATGTTAGATTTTCAATTAAGGTTAGTGAGCACTTATTTTCTGGAGTAAGCGAGTTTCAAAAAATTGATGTTTTCGATTCAATTGAGTTCGGTAGGTTTTTAACAATAGATGGTTTAATGATGCTTACAGAAAAGGACGAGTTTATTTATCATGAAACAATTGTACATACTCCAATGGCTGTTCACCCAGATCCTAAGAATATTCTGGTTATAGGTGCTGGAGATGGCGGAGTTATCAGAGAGTTAACACGATATGATATAGTAGAAAACATTGATTTAGTTGAAATAGATGAAATGGTCATAGAAGCGTCTAAGAAGTATTTGCCTCAGACAGCATGTAAATTTGATGACCAAAGAGTAAATGTTTATATCCAAGATGGCTTAAAATATGTTCGTACAAAAAATAATGAGTACGACTTGATTATAGTTGACTCTACTGACCCTATTGGACCAGGAGAAGGTCTTTTTACTAGAGAGTTTTATGGCAACTGTTTCAAAGCTCTTAAAGATGATGGTATTATGGTTAATCAACATGAAAGCCCTTTTTACAATGACACAAAATTAGCAATGCAAAGAGCACATAAAAGAATTAAAGAATCCTTTCCAATTGCAAAGGTTTATCAAGCTCATATACCAACTTATCCATCTGGTTATTGGCTTTTTGGATTTGCCTCAAAAAACTATGACCCTATCGAAGACATTAACAAGTCTAAGTGGAGCAAACTTGGTCTAACTACAAAGTATTATAATTTAGATTTACATATTGGCTCATTTGCTTTACCTAACTATGTTAAAGAGTTATTAAATCAAAATGAATAATAAAGTATTAACTTATTTGGGATGTGATGCCCAGTTCAATGAAGCTTCTACTGTGGTTTTTGGAGCACCTTTTGATTCTACAACATCTTTTAGACCAGGAACTAGATTTGCTAGCACAAATATTAGAACTGAATCATGGGGACTTGAAACATTTAGCCCTAAACAAGAAAGAGATTTAGCGGATTATAATATTTTTGATGCAGGTGATCTAGAACTACCTTTAGGAAATACTCAAAAGTCTTTGGCAATAATTGAAGAATTTTCTGAGGAAATTTTAGTGACAATGAAGAAATTAGTGATGATAGGTGGTGAACACCTAGTAACGCTAGGTGCTGTTAGAGCCGCCATAAAGCATTATCCTGACTTACATATTATTCACTTTGATGCTCATGCTGATTTGAGAGATACTTACATGGATGAAAAACTTTCTCATGCAACTGTACTAAGACGCTGTTGGGAGCTTGTAGGTGATAATAGGATTTATCAATTTGGTATCAGGTCTGGTAGCAAAGATGAACTAAAATGGGCTCAAGATCATGTGAAAACCCAAATGTTTAATCTTAATGGTATCGAGGAAGTGATACATGATTTAAAGGAAATACCCATATATTTAACAGTTGACCTTGATGTTTTAGATCCTTCAGTATTTCCTGGAACAGGTACACCTGAGCCAGGTGGGGTGACTTTTAATGAACTTCATGAAAAACTATTAAAAATGGATAAACTGAATATCATAGGTTGTGACATTAATGAGCTTTCGCCACATTATGATCAAACAGGTGCATCTACAGCAGTTGCTGCTAAAATTTTAAGAGAGCTTTTGCTAATATTACAATAAAAAAACTTCTATAAGAGTTAAATCTTAAAGAAGTTTTTTTAATCATTTGCAAGCTCAATCCTTGCTCTCCCATTTTCTTTGGCTAAATAAAGTGCATTATCAGCTTTCTTAAATATATAGTCAGCTGAATCAAAGTCTCCTATATTTCCCATAGCGATTCCAATGCTGACAGTCAGCTTCACAGTAAAGTCTTCTATTCTTATCTCCATGTCACTAACATTTTTAAGAAAATAATTTGCCTTTTGAACCACAAATCTTTCACTTTGGCTCAAAATCAGTACAGCAAATTCTTCCCCACCTATCCTAGCAATAAACTCGCAATCAGTAAAAACTGTCTTTGCCAAATTAGCAATTTCAATTAAGCAAATGTTACCAATTGAGTGTCCATATCTATCATTTATTTTCTTAAAATGATCAATGTCAAAGATTAGCAATGCTATTGAGTCAGCTTTAGATTTGTTCTCAAGGATGTTGACTAAAGTATTATTATAGTATCTCCAGTTGTATAAGCCAGTTAGTTGATCTTTGACTGAAAGATTCCTTAGTTCCTTTGCTTGAAGAGAGTTTTTTATAGCTATTGCAGCATATGAAGCTATAATAGAAATAATCTCTGTGTCATCCATTGAAAAGCTATTTGTCTTATAAGTCTGGAAATTCATTATGCCTAAGATTTCGTCCTGGACTTTCAAGGGTACTATAATTATTGATTTAGGAGATTCTGGATCGCCATAGACTTCATACTTATCAACATATAAGTCATATTCTTCTTCCACGTCATTAATTACAATGGGAGAGTTATTCTCTAAAACCCAAGTTGCTAGATATTTTTTATTAAATCTATCTAACTTATATGGCTCTATCTTTACTCCTTTATTATTTACATACACATAGTTTATTTCTTCTTCTACAAGACCAAGCACTAAGTTATATGACTCATAGTAATTTTTCATATGCTCATATATTGAGTCAAATATTTCACTGACTGAGTTAAGAGTATTTATCTCTTTACCTATTTCTGATAAAAACTTTAGCTGCTCTAGTTTTCTTATATTACTTTCTTCTCTTACAGCATTAATGCTCTTATGTTCTCGCTCCTTAGCCAACTCTCTTTGATAATACTCATATGTTTTTTGGTTTTCGTAAGCTTGCTTATAGTCCTCTAAAAGTTCATAATATTTTGCAAGGTTTCTATGGTATGAAGCTAAAAGAGAGTTGCTTTTGGATTCTTGCACTATCTCTTTAGTTTCTTTTACAAGTCTCTGAGCTAAATCTAACTTGTTGCCCTCTAAATATCTCTCTATCAGTAGCACTGTTAATTCTGAAGCGTAACTATTAATCCCATTATTATATAGCATGACAATCGTTTCTTCTAAATACTCACAAGCTCTATCTAAATTGCCATTAACATACTCAATTAAACTTAATCCACGCCTTATATCTACCATGACCATAATATCTTGAAAAGATTTATTGATTTCCTCTGCTTTTAGATATACTTCTTTTGCAGCTTCATAATCTTCAAGCTTTATATATGTATCGCCTAAATTTGCTAAACTATATAGGATAATCATATTATCACCAGTAATTTCTCCATACTCTAGCGATGTTCTAAAGCTACTCAAACTTTCTTCAAACAAGCCAACATCTAAACTAATAACACCATAATTTATAGTTAATTTTGCATATAAATGTGGCAAATTTAACTCTTTTGCTAGTTTAAGACCTTTCTGGCTATATTTAGCAGCTTTTTTATAATTATTTATGACTTCTGAATAATAATATACAAACGCATTGTATAGATTTGCTAAAATCTCTTTTTTTACACCATGCTGAGTGCAGATACTCTCTGCCAGTTCTATAGTTTCAATTGCTTTTTTAGATTCTCCAGAATAGCAATACAAGGTGCCTAAAACCCTATAAGCTTCTGCTAAACCATCGTAATACTTAATAGATCTAGCTTTACTAGCATTATTTATGGCTTTCTTTATAAGAGAATTGATATCCACATCTGTAGCATTTCTCATTTCATACACTTCTTCATTAATCTCATTAATTCTTTCCTGCATTTTGACCAGGGTTTTATCCTCCATTTAAGGCACCTCCCAAAGTTAAGATGTTAAATTAATCCAATATGTATTAATTCAACAGCATTGTCAAAATACCTTTAGAAAGAACCAAAAAAAAACCTAGCCAAAGGCTAGGTTTTATGTTTATATTACTCTACTGGACTTAACAATGGATACCCAATGTTATCTAGATCATTAATTGTAGCCATATCAGCATCTGTATCAATTCTTACTAATAAAACTGGATGCCCATCTAAAGTATCTACATCTTCATCAGATAGCATCTCATCTACAGTTATTCTCAAGATACCCATATCAACTTCATCGTCCACTACTGTTACTGGTTCATCACCTGTATCTCCAATAATCAAGATATAAGTATTGTCTAAACCATATTCACTTGCTGGAAAGATCATATGGCCTCTCTCAAGAGTTACCTCGTTAGCCTCGTCAAACACAACTTGTGGAGCATCATCGATCGAAACCTCACTCATCGTATAGTCCTCTGAAACTCCCATACAACCTACTAATGAAAATAACATTATCGATACGACTGATAATATTGCTAATTTTTTCATTATTTTTCCCTCCTCTTTACTGTTCACCTATACTTTATCATGATAGTTGTAGTTTTTGTTGCAAAAGCCAACCTTGTATAAGTCTTGTAAAGTTTCAGAAACTTCTGGTCTTTGTGTGAATTGTCAGATAATTGTCATTTTAAGTAAAAAAACTACCAGCTTTCGCTGATAGTTCATAATCTATTTAGTTTCCTGCTAAAGCAAAGTATGGAGTCATAACTTCTTTAAAGTTATTGGTTGTGCTTGTTGCACCTGCTACTGCATCAACATCTGCTAAACTTCCTGACTCAACCAATTGATTTGACAGAAGCTGCACAGCGTCATGATACAACTCGTAACTATAATCTTCAGACTTTGGAACACCTTCTGTGTCACGCTCTTCATATAGAACATGTGCAACTGAGCCGTTTTCAAATGTCACATAACCTATACCAAAGTATGCGCCTCTAGCATCAAAGTCTGTTTTTGCAACATATGTACCATTGTTATATAGCTGTTGTCCAGCATTGGCACTTTCCAAAGCATTTACTACTGCTTCAGTGAAGTAACCTGTTGTACTTGTAGCTCCTGCTACTGTATCTAACTCACTTGCATCTTGGGTTTCAAGTAATTGAGCTGTTAATGCATCTACTGCTTGATGGAAAACTTCATAGTGATAATCTTCACCCTTAGCATCTGCAAAAGGACCTTGAATTTCTTCATAATCAACAGACACTATTACACCATTTTGTACTTCTAAAGTTACTGAGCCAAAAGCATAACGAGTATTCTCTGGATCCATAGTTGAATTACCTTGCCAAGAACCATCTATTAAACCAGCTACATTTTCACCATTACTATCTGGACTTGTTTCATCTGTACAACCAGTTACCATAACTGCTACTAAAACAACTAGTGTTATAATTCCTAAAAACTTTTTCACAATAATCCTCCTTATATAATCTTGCCTAACATTCGTATTTTGCCAAGCAATGACCTTGATGACTATATTACCAGAAAAATAATTTGTTGTATAGACTTTATACTAAATTTGTTAAAATTTTTATTAAATATATAGTTTATTGTTATTATTTCAATTTAATTTTATAAACATATTATTAAATAGGAATATAGCTTTAGAGTTTTATTGCTATAAAAAAAAGCATATTTTCTAAAGCATTTATATTTGCTCTATGAAAATACACTTATTGTTCGTGATATACTACTTTCTAGGTGTTTTATACATCTCATAGTTTGTGATATCAACTCCTAGTTCAGTAAAAGGCTTGCCTCTTCCAAACCCACCAAACTGCATCAAAGATGCTGATGCGTTTTTTGAACCTTTGAGTAATGCGTTAGAAATTGATCCACCATTTTGCATCGTGCATAAAAAAGCGGCTATAAAGGCATCTCCACACCCAAGTGTATCCATTAGATCAGTATCTATTGCTTTCTGATAGATGTACTCACGCCCATTATAAGCAAAACTGCCTTTTTCTCCTCTAGTTATAATTACATTTTTGCATCCACAATTGTAAAACTCCTGTGCTCTTTCTTCTAAAATATACCTATCTTGATCGCCACCTGAAAAGAAAGCATATTCTACAAAGGGTAAAAGCTCCAACTGCTCAGATAAATATCGGTGAGAAAAGTCATAAGAAATCCTTACTCCCATGTTATACCACTTTGAAATCATCTTATCTACTTGACCATCTAGAGTTGTATGCACTAAGTCAAACTCTTTTATATAGTCGCTATTTATTTTGCTTGCATCTAACAAATATCTTACTCCCCTATCGCTGCCTAGAAAAATTCTCTCTTTTTCAAAGTGATCAACAAAAGCAATAGCAGTACTACCAGCAAATTTTTGCACCTTTGACGTATCAACGTCTTCTTTATTAAGACAATCGAGTAGATGCCTACCCAGTCTACCAACTCCTACAGCACCAATGTAGCTTACACACGCTTTATGCCGTGCAGCATGTACAGCCACATTAACACAGCCTCCTCCTGGATACCCAATTTCTTGATTTACATAAGCATCTATGCAATTATCTCCTATTGTTAATATTTTCATATCTTACCTACTTAATATTTTACTTTTCCCATATACCTTCTTTTATCTAAATCATGCCCTGTAGCTTCTGCAAAATATTCCATAAACAAATTCATTATTGGCCAAAGGATTATAGGAGAAAACACTTCTCTATTTATGTCTCCAAAGTCATATTCTCTAGTATCTATAATTTCTACATTATCTGAATGCTCTAATAAGAACTTCTCAACTCTATCAGCTAACTCTCTTGTCTTGTCTTCTGTTTTTAATAATATATAAGTTGTTTGATTCTCTGCTTTTTCTAGTGGACCATGAAAAAATTCTCCACATTGCAGTGAAGTGCTGTCTAACCACTGCATCTCCATAAACTTGCAGATAGAAAACGCATATGCAGCACCATAAGCACCTCCACCACCAATGATATAAAACATCTTCTTACTAGCAAACTTTTTTGCAAACTCAGCAGCTTGTTTTTTAGAGTTATCTCTTACTTCCCACAGTACACCTGGCATCTCCTGCCATTGTTTGATGAGATTATCTGACTCTATATCAAATAATTCAAATAGTTTGAACCCTATAATATATAAGAGTAAGAGTTTTGACTCGCTAGGAGCTATCCCTTCACTTGGGTAATCCAAAACTACATCTGAAGCATTTGCCAAGTTACTCTGTTTATTAGCAGTAATAGAAATCACCTTAGCATTTCTCGATTTAGCCATTTCTGCTGACTTTACAGTTTCTGCTGTAGATCCAGAATGAGATGATGTTATAACCAAACTTCTTTTATTAATTGATTTGGGCGCTCTGATATAAGCTTCAGCTGAATTCATTATTCTAACTGGAATATCAATATACATATCTAGTAAATATTCGAGCACATACATCTGTGATAGTGTCGCTCCACAACCAATTAGAAAAATATTTTCAATACCCTCACTTAACACATCAAGATCTTTTTGATGTCTGTCCTTATTGTTAATAATATAACTAAGTTGCTCTAAATGATTATTCTGTTTCTTTTGCATAATCTATCCTTTCCATATCACTTTATAACTTTTACTACTGCTCTATTCCTACCTTGTGCTTTTGCTTGATAAAGAGCTTCATCTGCTTCTTTAAATGTCTCATCAATTGTGCCTAGATTTTTAGTATATATAACTTGTCCTAGGCTAACTGTCACTTTAATTTCTTGCTCTTTATCTTCTATTATAGTGTTTGCTATTCGATCAACAACTTCTTGTGCCCTCTTAATAATACTATCTAAACAAGTACCAGACTCAATAATGGCAAACTCTTCGCCTCCAATTCTGGCAACAACTGCGCTATCATCAAAAGAGTTCATTATAATCTCTGATATTTGCCTTAAGCATTCATTTCCTGCTTCATGACCATGTTTATCATTTACTTTCTTAAAATAATCTATATCTACTATTGAGAGACTAAGGTATGAATCTGACTCTTGGCAAGAATCACATTTACTTTTTAAGTACTGGTTAAAATATCTCCAATTGTATAAACCAGTCAAAGCATCTTTGTTCGAGATACTTTTTAGCTCTTCCAATTGTATCGAGTTTCTTATTGCAATTGCGGTATATGCCCCAATAATCTCGAGTATCTTCATATCTTCCACAGAGAAGCCGTTTTTCATGTACCTCTGGATTTGAATAACACCGATTACTTCATTTTGATCTTTCAATGGCGTTGCCATTAAAGAGTCTGCCACATCGCCCTCATCAGTAGAACCAAATAGTACAAACTCTTCAATATATCTCTTGTACTCGGCTTTCATATCTCCAATTATAACTGATGTCTCATTTCTAATGGCATAATTACCAAAACTATTCTTATTGTTTAGTGGTAGCACAAATGGGCATATTAATTCTCCTCGAAAGTAATAAAAATCATATTTGACTTTATTACCATCAAGAATGCCTATGGCAAAATTGAACTCATCATAGATTTTGCCTAGTGCTTTATTTACTTCTTCAAATATCTCTTCTAAATGACTATAAGACGTAATTCTTCTCCCAATTTCTGCTATAGCTTCAAGCTGTTCTAATCGCTTACTTAAGATGCTGTTTTTAATCTGCCTTATACTATCAGCTTCTCTCTTTTTAAATACTGTTTCTTGTAACTCTAAAGCCTTATAACACCATGAAACTGCCTCTGTAAAAATTTTTTTCAGCTCAAAATACTTTGCTTTCACTTTATAAAGTGTAGCTGTGTACTCATCATTACGTAATTCTTTGGCAATTAGCTCTACTCTAGGTAGTAAGTCTTCTACACTATCTATTATCTCATCGTCAATATAAAATTTTAGCAACTCTAAAGATAAGTTTAATTCCCAACCTCGCTGGTCATGTTTTCTAAGTAAGTAAATTGCGTTTGTTAAATAATTATACGCAACCACCTTTTCCTTAGTCGCATGCGACAGCTTAGCTAATCCTAGAGAAGAACTAGCAAATGTAATGACGTCTTCAAGCTCTTGGGATTTTTGAAATGTTTTTTGATAATATTTCTCAGCATTGCTATAATCTTTCATGCAATAATAACAGTTAGATAGATTAGAATAAGCATACAGCTTTCCTCTTTCAGCTTTCAATAACTCTGCATAAGATAGCGCCTCTTCTAACAATGCTAAACTATCTGAGTATAATCCTATTTGATAGAAAGCTAAACCTAAATTCATTGTCAGCCTTCTAATCATTTCATTATCTTTAATCTCTTTTGCAAGAGTTAAGCCTTTATGACAATAAATTATTGTCATTGAGTAGTCTTTCTTCACTTCTCCATAATAGATAACATATGTATTATATATTCTTACTAAAATCTTCTGATCTACCCCATTAATTAAAAAAGTCTTTTCGGCATTACTTAATGCCTCAAAAGCTTTGTCTGAATATCCAGCATAACAATAATTTGAAGCTAAAATTCTATATGCTTCTGCTAAACCATCATAATAGCCAATGCTATCAGCTAAAGTAATATTCTCCTTGATCTTGCTGATTACCTCATTCAAATATTGGTTTTGCATGTTTCTATTACTATCTATTACCTTATTAACTTGGTCTATTTTTTCTCTAATAGATTCTTTTTTGCTTACCATTTTACACCCCTTATATTCAGTGATTTATATTAAGTAATTGCATACCTTACTGCTCTCTATAACTTTTTGAATATTATTTTGTTTCTACCAGCTTCCTTAGCTTCATATAGAGCATCATCTGCTGCGTCGAAAAGGCTGTCTGCATTCACGCCACTTTTATCCGTAAAGACTACTCCTATACTAACTGTGACATTACAAGCTACTTCTTCTAACTCTATAGGCATTTCATTAAAACAATTATAGAGACTCCACAGCTTAATTTTTACTAAATCAACATTCTGACCGATTATGAATACTGCAAACTCTTCTCCACCTATCCTAGCCACTACTCGCGCAATATCTGAAAACTCTTTATCTATTCTCTCACTTACTTCTTGTAAGCACTTATTACCCAGTCCGTGACCATAAATATCATTTACTTTTTTAAAATGGTCAATGTCTAAAATAATCAAAGTCATTAATTCCGATGATTTTCTTTTATGAGCTTCTTCAAATAATGTCTTATTAAAATAATGCCAATTTTTTAGTCCTGTCAAAGAATCTTCATTTGCAATGTTTTCAAGCTGCATAGCATGCATTGAGTTTCTTAAAGCAACTCCTGTATAGGAAGCAATTACACTGAAAAACTCTACATTTTCTGTTGAAAACACATTTCTTTCATATGTTTGTATCTGAAAGACCCCTACTACTTTTTCAAAAACAGTTAAAGGGATGCTTAGAAGAGATTTGGGCACTCTAGTTTCATCAGCAACATATTTAATACTATCTACATAATTCTGATATTCCTTTTCCAAATCATTTAAGACAATTACCTCTTTACTCCTAGCAGAATAGCTAATAAAAGAAGATTTATTATCCAAAGAAATTTCAAAAGGCGCTATCTCTTCTCCTAAATAATTATAGTATATACTTCTAATTGTCTTACCTTCTACTAAAGCTATAACAAAATTAAAGTCATCAAAAACGGTTGTCACTAAGTTCCTAACTTTGGAGAAAATATCAGTTAAATTATTATATGACGCAATTTCTTTACCAACTTCAGACAAAGTCTTTAGCCTCTTAATCGTTGTCTGCATCATTTCCATTTTCAATGCATTGATACTTTCAACTTCTTTTTTCTCAAGATTCTTAGCATGACAATTGTCATAGAGCTTATAACACTCTAGTGCTTTCTTAAAATCTTTAGTTTTCTCATAGTAATTAGATAAAAGAAAGTAAAACTTCTCTAGATAAGATTCATTATTAATCCCTAAGACAACCTCCCTAATATTATAGATTAATGTGTCTATATCCTTAAAGTCTTCTTCTTCTAGCATATGTTCAAATAACACTAGTGATAAATTCGCTTCCCATGACTTTTGATTGTTTTGCTTCAATCTTTCAATTGACTCTAAAAGTATCATTTTAGCCTGATCATAGTTCCCAAGTCCTTTTTCTATTGTCGCAAACCCTAAAGCTGTAGATGACATTACAATAATGTCATTTAACTCCTCTGCTAAAAGAATCGTTTTACTATGATAATCCCTAGCTTTACCAATACAATCTACCTGGTAGTAATAATCTGCTATATTTGCATAAGAGTACAATATTGCTCTTTTGTCATTGATCATTTTTCCTATTTCTAGTGATTCTAAAAAGTACTCCAAAGATTCCTTTAAAATACCTAATTCTAAGCATACTACACCAAAGTTCATTGTTAGCTTACTTATCAAATCGTATAATTGTAATTTTCGTGCAATTTGTAATCCCTTGCTACAATATTTAGCACCCATTTTATAGTTTTTCTTAACCTCAAGATAATATAAGACATAAGTGTTATATATCTCAGCTAAAAGTCTTTTGTCTAAACAATAATCTAGGCACATCTCTTCAGCTTTATTAAGAGCTTCTAAGGCTAATGAAGCCTCTCCATTATAGGTGTATAAAATGCTAATAATTCGATAAGCATTTGTTATACCTTCATGATAATTAATTTGCTCAGCTTCAATGATGTTCTCTTTAATACAATCAATTGCCTGAGCTAAATCTAGGTCAGCTGAACTACGCAAATCATGAATTTCATTATTAATCTCATCTATTTTTCGCTTTTTAGCTTCTCTAATATCCATTTTTTTCACCTTACATTAACCTTCTATAGATTACAGGGCATACTACTATAATTATACAACAATTTACCTTAGTAAAATAGTAGTAATTGCTTTTGCACACGAAATTACTGAATAGGTACAAATGAAAACCCAAAATAATCTTCTCTAACCACTTCATCTCCTACTTTTTTATACTTTATAATTGAGTTTCTCACAGGAACTACCAATACCCCACCATCTTTTAACTGCTCAAAAAGGTGGCTGGGTTCAGTAGAAAAAGCTGCACTAGCCAATATACAATCAAATGGAGCCTTCTCACTATAAGCCCCTGCTCCATCCTTGTATATTATTTCTACATTTTCCTTGTCATTAAACCTCTCTTTTGAACTATTGACAAGCTCCTTATTAATTTCTAGTCCATAAATTTTTGCGTTTGGAGCCATAACACTCAAAAGAGCAAGTACATAACCACATCCAGAACCAATCTCTAAAATGCTACCACTGTCTTTAACCTCTAATAGATTCAGCATAAATGCAATAGTGTAAGGCTGACTTATGGTTGAGTTTTCTCCTATTGGCAGTGGTCTGTCACGATATGCAAGGTACTTGTAATCATCAGGAACAAAATCTTCTCTTTTTACTTTCTCAAAAGCTTCTACAATAGATTCATCAAACCTCTTACTTCTTAGACTTTTAAGCAATTTCTGTTTAGTCAAGCTACTCACCCCAATACTATATTTGCTCAAGTGCATATTGTTGACATATGGTTGTTAACATTATTATAGCAAAGAAAAAGGGTCTAGCATATTATATAATAGCTATACCCTTTTAGCATTTTACTTGTATATTTTTATTTCATCGCCAGAAAGCACTTTCTGGACATTTCTAATAGCACACATTTTGCCACACATGGAGCATGTTTTATCATCGCTTAGAGCGTCTTGATCACGATAGCTCTTGGCCTTTTCTTCGTCGATA
>PWPR01000170.1 GCA_003557085.1 Clostridia bacterium
ATAAATTGGAGTAGCTTTAGTTTGATTCCCATCATAAAAGGTTTCTTCAAGAAGATTCTTAACTGTAACCTCTTCAGGATAATGTCTATCTACTGCGAACTCATAGAATTTCCTATTACGATAATCTTCAAAAATATACTCATCCAATGATGATGCGAGAAATTCTTTAGAGAAAACAGGAATGTCATCTATAGAAGTAAAGTCTTTATCAAAGAATAAAATACTAGTTCCATTTGTTACAACTCCATATTCAGCTACCTTGCAGTTACTTAGATAGCTCTTAAGTTGAGCATCTCCTCCAGTAAGAGCTTGGTTTTCTGACTTTATTTCAATAATTATATATGGTTGTTTTTGATTATTTACATAACGGTTCACAACAATATCAGCATAGCCGGGAGTAGAACTTGTATTAATCTGATATTCTATTTCTATTAAGTCAAAAGGATATTTATATGTTTTTATTAACTCTCTTATATACCATTGACGTACTTTTTCTTCTTTACTATAACGATTAACTTTTTCTGGAAAGTAATAGTTATTAGGACGTAAAGGTTTAAAAACTCTAGTCTCTGATACTGTAGTTAGTCTTAAATAGTCTTTATTAATATCATCAATGAATGGAGAAGGTTTATCTGAAGAGCTTAGATAAAGCTGTTCATTAGCTCTAGTCATACCTACATATAAGAGTTTTCTCTCATTAGATATATCTAATGAGTCTTTTTCGAAAGAACCATGAGGGATAATATCTTTATTTAATCCAATTATAAATACAAAAGGAAATTCAAGGCCTTTTATTGAATGCATTGTAATCAGCTTTACTGATTCATTTTCAAAGTCCCCACTACTATTAGTGATAAAACTATTGCTAATATTAGCTTGATCAAGGTAGTCTTTTATTTCCTTTAGTTGTTCATTTCTTCTCGCGATTATTGCAATATCTCTTAAGTTGCGATTTTTACTGATTTCTGTAATTTTTTCTATACAGAAAGCAATTTCAGCATCAACGTAAGCAAAGTTTTTAAAAACAGGATAATTACCCTGTCTATCAACTAGTCCTGGTTTTACATAGTTTTCGTTATTTATAACGTTTTCATCTTTTTCAATCAAGCTATACGCTGCTTGAGCAATTTGAGTAGTTGTACGATAGTTCTTACTCAGAGAAGAACTTCGACCTTGCATATCAAAGCCAATACTAGTAAAGGATCTACCTCTGACTAACCAAGAGTGAGGGTATATGCTTTGAGCAGTGTCTGCAATAAAATATATACTAGAATAATCTTTGTCTTTGTATAATAGTTTAAGTAACTCATAGTGAACTCTTGACAAGTCCTGTCCTTCATCAATAAGGATGTGGGTATAGTTTTTATGGATCTTTTTCTTTGCTTGAGCTAATCCCATTAATGCAATATCATAAAAATCAACATAGCCCTCTGATCGCATTTCTTTATCATATTCTAGCATTAACTCAAAAGCAGCAGCTCTAGTATCAGAGTTTTTAAGAAGTCTCTTTGGACCTTCTTCGCCTTGATAGCTCATTCTGCCAAGTCTATCTGCAACTTGATACTCTGAAAGATCCATATAATTACAGGATTTAATCCAGCGCATTTCATCTAGAAAAAACTGAATATTAGTATAATCTAAAATTTTTACTTTAGGATATTCTTTTTTTACTTTAGAAAGGCACCGGGACATTAAATTATATTTACTAAAAGATTTTGGAGGCAGTGAAAATTCTAAGTTATTCTCCCTTTCATAATCTTTAAAATATCTATACATCAAACTATCAATATTAGATACGTCAACGCAATCAGTTTCTCTGCTAAAAACTTCTTTCGCTTTTTCGGAATCATTTAACTTATTAAGTAAGAAAGTAATATAATGGATTAGAGTTTTATTGTAAGTAGTAAAAAGAATATTATCATTATTTTCAAAACAAAAGTATTCTAAGAGAAAAGGAACACGATGCGCAGCTACAGTGGTTTTTCCAGAACCTGCAACTCCTTTAATTAACTTATGACCATTTGGTTGTGCTTCTACTAAGTTTCTTTGCTCAACATTTAAATACACAGCTTCTACCTCCATTGAATATTTGTAATAATTCCCATATTAGTTAATATAACTTTCTATAAGCATACTAAAAAATTCTTTAACAAGCAAAACTAAAATTGTCATATGTCACTAATAAGTATTTTCAAACTTAAATATATGCTAATTACCCTCTAGCTATGATATAATTAACGCTGTAAAGGAGGTCTTATCATGCTTGAAAAGTCCTTATCGTATTATTTTGGATATGACAAATTCAAAGTAGGGCAGAAGGAAGTCATAGAGAAGATTTTGGATGGTAGAGATGTTCTAGCAATTATGCCTACTAATGGCGGCAAGTCATTATGTTACCAACTTGCTAGTATGCTTTTGCCTGGTTTAACAATCGTTATATCACCACTAATTTCATTAATGAAAGATCAGACAGAATCCTTAGTAAATAGAGGGATACCTGCTATATATATAAATAGTAGTTTAAGTAAAGAGGAGTATTTTGCCAGGGTTGAAAAGCTTAGAAGCTCTAGCGTTAAGCTTTTATATTTATCACCTGAAAAGCTTACCAATGAAGAATTTGTCAACTTTATTAAAGAGTTTGAAATCTCATTAATAGCTATTGATGAAGCACATTGTATTAGTCAGTGGGGCCATAGCTTTAGACCTAGTTTTTTAGAAATACCTAATTTTTTCAAAAAGCTTAATACTAGACCTACTGTGGCTTGCTTTACAGCTACAGCAACAAGATTTGTGGCAAGTGAGATAATCAAGCATGCCAAACTGGTTGAGCCAAGTGTTATTGTTAGTGATTTTGATAGACCTAACTTAATATATTCAGTAGTAAATACTAGAAACAAGCTTGATTACTTAGTAAATTATGTGAAGGAGAGAAACCAAGAGGTAGGCATAGTTTACTGTTCTACAAGAAACACAGTAGATGATTTAACTAACACCTTACGAGCAGAGGGAGTTGAAGTTTTATCCTATCATGCTGGTTTAAGTGATGAACAGCGAGAAGAAAATCACAATAAGTTTATGGAAGGCAATTACGATGTGATGGTGGCAACTAATGCTTTTGGGTTGGGGATTGACAAAAGTGATCTTAGATATGTAATTCACTATAACATTTCTCCTAATCTAGAGTCATATTATCAAGAATCAGGAAGAGCAGGAAGAGATGGTTATAAAAGTGATTGTATTTTACTATATTCTTCATCAGACCTTAGTACTCATAGATATTTAATAAAAAATAGTGAAATATCTGAAGGTAGGCAAAGAGCTTTAATTGAAAAATTGCAAAATATAGTGAGCTATTGCCATACAGATAAGTGTTTAAGAAAGTACATTCTTAACTACTTTAGTCAAGAGTATCATCATGACAATTGCGGAGCATGTGCTAACTGTTTAAGAAGTTCGATAGAAGTTAATGTATCAGAGGAAGCTAAAATAATTTTTTCATTAATAAAAGAGCTTAAAGAAAGCTATGGTATCAATAGGATAGTTCAAGTTTTACTTGGTTCAAATAGTAAGCAGATTACCAAAGACAAACTAGATAAAAGTGATTATTACAAAAAAATGCAAAATTTAAAAGCTGGAGAAATTAAAGAACTCATATACTACTTTATTTCACAAGGTTTCTTAAAACTTACTCCTAATGAGTATCCAATTGTCAAGCTCACTATGAAAGCAGAAGAGATTATAACAGGCAAAGAAGTTATTAGGAATGTCTTTATAGAAGATAAAATTAAGGGTCAAATTGCTAAAGCCAAAGTAATTAAAGATGATTATGATAAAGAGCTTTATCAGATACTTAAAGAGCGAAGGCTAAAGATTGCTAACTATAAAAAGGTACCAGCTTATGTGATTTTTCATGACACAACCTTGCTTGAATTAGCTAAGCATAAGCCTACAAAAGTTGCTGATTTCCTACGGATTAAAGGAGTAGGGGAGTATAAAGCAATGGAGTATGGTCAGGAATTTATTACTCTCATTAGAGCTTATTTAGATGATGATTTAGGTGAACCACTTGTTAAGGATGTTAAAGAAACTAAAGAAGATGTGATATTTGAAGAGTGCAAAGAGTATGAGGAAGAGGAAATTTTTGATATCCATCAAGCATATTTAGAAGATAATTGTCTTACTAACATTGCCAATTTTTGTAATTGCTCAAGTCTGGAAGCAATAAAGGGTTTGAAAAAATGTGAAGAGTTAGGAGTATTTATTGATTGGCAATGCCTTATTGATGATCTAGAAAAAGAAACCTTTGTAATAGAGTCCTATTCAAAGGAAAGATTTGATGAGGATGAGATTAAAAAAAATTTCCCAGGAAATATAACAAGCGAAGATATTTTACTAATTAAATATAAGTATATGCTAGAATAAAATAAGGACAGAGCCAAATAATTGGTTCTGTCCTTATTGTCACCGGTCTTCTCTAAAATAGGGTTCCCCTAAAGAGGTAGGTGCATATTGTCTTCGTTTCATAATTGAACTTATAACAAGTACTAAGATAGTTATTAAATAAGGAAACATTCCTATTAAGTGTTGTGATAGAGCAAAGCCAGTTTGCTGCAATCTAAAGCCAATAATGTCAAGTCCACCAAATAAATAGGCCCCAAATATAGCTCTATAAGGACTCCACATACTAAAAATAACTAAAGCAACTGCAATCCAGCCTCTACCTGCAGTAATGTTTTCTTGCCAAGCTGGTACAGAAACCAGTGAAAGATATGCACCGCCTAGGGCTGAAATGGCACTGCCAATTATGATATGGATGTATTTATAAGTAGTTACAGGTATTCCAGAAGCGTCTGCTGCACTAGGGTTTTCTCCTACGGTTCTTAAATTAAGTCCTTGTTTAGTTTTTGAAAAATAAAGACCCATTAAGATTGCTAATGCAATACCACAATAAACGAAGATGTTCTGCTGAAATACTATTTCTCCAAAGAAAGGAATTTCGCTCAAAAGTGGTATCGGTATTGTTCTAAAGGTATTTCTTATTGAACTTGGTATGATATCTCCCATGAGAAATCTGCCAGCATACCCAGAAACTCCAGTTCCAAAGATAGTTAAGGCTAAACCAGTAACGACTTGGTTTGCTTGTAAGGTTACCGTTAAAACAGCATATAAAAGTCCTCCAACTGCACCACAAAGAGCAGCGACAATAATCGCCACTAGAGCACTCTGGGTAGCCAGACCGGCTGCAAAACCTCCTACAGCTCCAAGAAGCATTAATCCTTCTACTCCTAGGTTTAAATTGCCTGCTTTTTCTGTCAAAATTTCACCTAAAGTTGCAAAAAGAAGTGGTGTGCCTGCCTGTAAAGCTGCTCGCAAAAAAGAAACGCTATCCATTTTGAACCCTCCCTTTTGCTTTTTTCTCAAAATGAAGCTTATAATTTATGAAAAACTCACTACCTAAAGCAAAGAATAATACTGTTGCTTGAAGTACTTCTGCAATGCTTTGTGGTATCTGGAAGGCTGTTCGAATAAAGGTAGCTCCTTGGACGAGCATAGCAAAGAAGAATGCTACTATGGGAACTAAGACTACTTTAATTTGTGAAAGCCATGCTATTATAATAGCAGTAAAGCCCATTCCACCACTAACTTGCCTACTTAGGGTGTAATTAACACCTGAAACTTGAAGCATCCCTACAATGCCACTTAAAGCACCACTTAAAAATAGTGCTATTAAGATTACCTTAGATACATTCATCCCAGCGTAATTAGCTGTTTTTTGGCTCTCTCCAATTACAGCTATTTCATAGCCTAATTTGCTCTTGTTCATTAGCAAATATACTAAAGCAAATACTATTATTAATATTATCCACCCTGCATGGATTCCAAATATATCTGGCAACCTAGCATTTTGACTAAAGTTTGCTATCTTAGGAAATCCTCTTGCTCCGGGATCTCTCCAAGGTCCATATTGTAAATACACTACTAACCTAAGAGCAATATAATTAAGCATTAAAGTAAACAGAGTCTCATTAGTATTAAATTTAACTTTGAAAAATGCTGGTATAAAGGCATAGATACCACCAGCAAGAGCTGCGACAATAAACATTGTGCTCAGCAGCAAAACTGTGTGTAGTTCAGAAAAATTAAGTGCTATGTAAGTTGCAGCAATCGCTCCTACAACAATTTGTCCTTCAGCACCAATATTCCAAAACTTCATTTTAAATGCAATCATAATACCCAGTGCTGAAAGAGATAGGGGTATTACAAACTCAATAGTTCTAGCAAATCTATTATAATTACCTAAGCTGCCGGTAATTAGAGTTTGATATACCTCAAGTGGGTTATGTCCTAAGAATAAAAAGAAGAACGACATTACAACTAATGCAAGGACAATTCCTAATAATCTTACGATCCATTTTTTTCTTTGGGGCATTTCTGCTCTTTTAGAAATTCTAATCATTGGCAATTACCCCCTCAATCTTTCTTCCCACCATCATATATCCAATATCTTCTTTGGTAGCTTTTTCTGGGTCAACAATCCCTGTTACTTCTCCATTACACATAACCATAATTCTATCTGATATTTGGAGTAATACATCTAAGTCTTCTCCAATAAAGATAATGCCATTGCCATTTTGCTTTTGTTCATTCAGCAAATCATAAATTTTATAAGCTGAACCAATATCAAGTCCTCTAGCTGGGTAAGCTGTGATGATTAATTCAGGTTGAAGTTCAATTTCTCTACCTAGTAGTACTTTTTGAATATTACCTCCAGAAAGTTTTGAAACACTAATATCAACCGATGGTGTATCAATACTTAGCTTTTCAACTAATTTCTCTGCTTCAAATCTGGCTTCTTTTCTATTTACAAAAACACCTGGTTGTTTAAGGTAGGCTTTTAAGAGTACATTATCAACTAAGTCCATAGATGCAACTAGACCCATGCCAAGTCTATCTTCAGGGACAAAACTCATACTAATACCTTTTTTTATAATTTGTCTAGGGGTGCTGCCAGTGATATCATCGCCTTTGAAAATAATTGTACCAGTAAGTTTTTCTTGCAGCCCTGCAATAGCTTCACAAAGTTCTTTTTGTCCTGAGCCTGCTAAGCCAGCTACTCCTAAGACTTCTCCATCATACAAATCAAAACTAACATCTTTTAGTCCAAATGCTCCATCAGGACGTAAGACCGAGAGGTCTTTTACTTCTAAAATTTTATTCTCACCCAACTTAGTAGGCCTATCAATTGCCAAATCAAGAGTTTTACCTACCATATTGGAGATTAAAATACTTGTATCCAAATTATCATTTTCTAAAGTTGCTACATTTTTCCCATTTCTTAAAACAGTAATTCTATCACTAATCGCGAGCACTTCATCAAGCTTGTGAGAAATAAAAACTATCGCATGATCATTCTTCTTTAAATTATCAATTATAGTAAAAAGCTTTTCTGTTTCTTGAGGGGTAAGCACAGCAGTGGGTTCATCTAGTATTAAAATAGTAGCTCCTCTAAATAAAACTTTAAGAATTTCTACACGCTGCTTTTGTGCAACTGATAAATCTTCAATTATTGAATCAGGATCAATATCGAGTCCATACTTTTGTGAGAGCTCTATTACTTGTTTTTTATATGTTTTTTTTCTTGAAAGTAAGCCTTTACTCATCCCAGCTAACATATTTTCTAAGACAGTATGGGCTTCTACTAGTTTAAAATGTTGGTGAATCATACCAATTCCCATATCAATAGAATGACGAGGAGAGGGTATATCTACCCTCTCTCCCTTGAAATATATTTCTCCACCATCTGGTTGGTAAACTCCTGCTAAAACATTCATTAGCGAAGATTTACCTGCTCCATTCTCACCTAAGAGAGAGTGGATTTCACCAGATTGTAGTGTAAAATCGATATGATCATTGGCTAAAACACTACCAAAAGTTTTGACAATTCCTTTTAGCTCAATGACTTTTTCCATTTTCTATTACTCTATTCTACCTACTACGCCTTGAACAAAATAATTCATAGAAAGCATTTCTTCATCTGTAAGAGTTTCGCCTTCACCAATTACCATTTCACCAGCTTGGTTATATAAAGGACCGTGGAATACATGGTATTCTCCGCTATTAATTTTAGCAGTGTACTCATCTACTAACTCTTGAGCACCTTCTGGAGCTAAGTCAGATAATGGAGCTAGTAAAACCATACCATCATTCATACCTAACCAAACATTTTCTGGAGTCCATTCGCCTGCCATAAATAATTCAACTTGCTCTTTATAATATGGTCTAAAGTTCCAAATTGGAGCTGTTAGGAAAGAACCAGGAGCTACATCAGCTGTGTTAGAGTGATAACCAATTGCAAAAACACCGCGCTCTTCAGCTGCTTGTTGAGGAGCTGCTGTATCTTGGTGCTGAGCTATAACATCTGCACCGCCATCAATTAACGATAAAGCTGCTTCTCTTTCGTTGATCGGGTCATACCAAGTATGAGTCCATACTACATGTACTTCTGCATCTGGGTTTACAGTTTGTACGCCTAAGGTAAAAGCATTGATGCCACGAATAACTTCTGGAATCTCATAAGCTGCAACATAACCAATTTTATTAGTTTCTGTTTTCATGCCAGCAACTAAGCCTGATAGGAATCTTGGCTCATACATACGTCCAAAGTAGTTAAGCATATTTGGTGCATCAAGGTAACCTGAGCAATGTAAGAAAGCAACATCTGGATATTGGTCAGCTACATTAAGCATGTATTCACCAAAACCAAAGCTCGTACCAAAAATCATATTAGCACCTTGGTCTACCATATTAGCAATTACGTTTTCAACTTCTGCAGTGTCAGGAACTGATTCTTGATAGATTGTTCTAACGCCAAGTTCTTGTTCTACGTGTAAACGACCTAGGTTATGAGAGTATGTAAACCCTTCATTTCCAACTGGTGCTACATATAAGAAACCTACTACAACTTCTTCAGGTGCATCTTCACCATTTGTACCTGGGTCTTCAACTGTAGCAGGTGTACACGCTGCTAGCAGTAAAGAAAGTACTAATACAACTAAGATAGATAACTTCAGATTTTTCATGTTTCTCCTCCAATTTTTTAACACAGTATTTCTCAAGCAAACAAAAAAAGCTCTAACCAAAAATGGCTAGAAGCTCTAACTTGAGTGCATAAAGAAATAGAATGCCCTCGGTGTAGTCAAGTCATTTGAGGTGACTTGGTAGAGACTTCTGGACCATATCTCCAGGATTATACACACGAATAATCTGTGTTATATTTGCTATGCTACTATATTATCAAGAGCGAATGTTTATTGCAACTAGAAATTTAAATTAAGATTAGCTAAATAATGTTCGCTTATTGCTTTATGACTATTTTACTATTTCTAACAGTCTTATGCTCAAATAAAAGAGCAGCTAAACATAAGCTGCTCTGAGATTATTTAATATCGAGTAAAACGTTTCCTGTAAAACCAATTTCTCTAATAGTAATTAAATCATCATAAAATGCACCATGGAATGAATTATAGACTATTTTGACTTTGACATTCTCGTTTTCATGCTCAAATGCTAAGTCAACAGCTGAGACTCTTTCCCTTGGAGTTTCGCTATAACTTTCATTTAGATAAATAGCATGATCATACAAAGAGATAGTTATCAATATATTGTCATTAGCACTAATGATTAACTGGTTATCATCTATTTTAATAATGTAAGTGTTTTCATTATACTCAATTTCTCTAATGTATTCTTCTGTACCACGATAGTACTCAAGTGGAATGAGTAGATCATACCCAGTAATTTCAAAAGGTTCTAAGATGGTAAAGTAACTAAAATATTGCTTCGATGGGTCACTTATCTCAAAACGGTCAAATCCTAGTATTTCTCTTAGTTCATTAATACTATATTCATCTGGAAAATAAAGTAATCTTTCAGTCCCGTAATTATAGTGAAAATGTTCAATTATAGAAATAATATTTCTCTTGGATGTCTCAGATACATTAGGATTTGGGATAATCTCATTGTTTTCTAGCATATCATTTTTAAGTAGCAACTCTTCAAATCTACTGTTTTGGCTTCTAATCGTTAAACTAGTTGCACTCAGTGGTCCATAAGAAGTTAAAATTAGTACTGCAGCTAAGCTTGTAACCAAAATTATATTTCTCTTACCCTTATCTAAATTAATAAAAGCAATTGCAAATGTAGCCCAGAGTCCGATAGCTACTATAAAGTAGCGATTTTCAGTAATACCATGCTGATTGATTCTCAAATAAATGGCAACAAACATCATCGCTAATAGAGGGAAGATAGCTTTGGTGTAAACCTTAATAAAAGTATCAACCCATTTATTATCTTTAAATGGCCAACTTAAGAAGACAGCTACAATACCTATCGCTGCATAGGAGCTAACAAGGTAAGAAACTATGCCACTTGGCCAGTTCCAAGTTAAAAGAATCCTAGCAAAATATAGATAAAGCACTACAGTGTAAGCGCCCAGTAGTGGCAGTACTAGATAAATTAAGGCAGCTCTAAGTGGAGTTGCTATATTATTCTTATCTAAGACCTCATCATGTTTTGGCAAGGCATAGAAAAAATAAGTTGGAGCAAACACAAAGCCAGTGATTATCCAAGTATAAGCAAAATAATTATAACTAAGGTTCTCTATAAGTAAGGATCTTATTGCAAATATTAAAGCTGTTACACCCAGTCCTAAAACTATAGAGAAAAAAGCAGTGGTAGCTACAACTGAAATTAAATGCGCTACATATGATTCAAAATTATCCCTCTTTAAAAAGTATGGGATGAAGATAAAAGCCAGTAGTAACGCTACGATGCTAAATATAAGTCTAATAACTGTAATAGTATTAAACTCTGGCAGCAAAAATAAGTAGAATAAAACTGAAGTGAAAATTACTAAGAAACCTGCTATAAAACCTTCTTTTTCTCCCTTGTCTAGTCTCTCAAGCAATACTTTAACCGCCATTGACAAAGCTGCTCCAAATGCTATTGAACCAAAGAGACGATTAAGAACTTCACGATATTCTCGTACCCTTTCAAAAGGTAAGTTAATTTGATATATCAAGAGAATGGCAAAAGCTAAAAAGAAGGCTATACTTAGCGGGAATCTTTCAAGTGCACTAGTAAGGACCTTCTTTGTATGACTAAGCCAATAGCGAGGCTTAAATATATTTGATTTATTCATTATGGCCCCTCTTTCCTTTTTCTTTTAGTATACCATATGACGAAAGAATAAGGGGTAGTGTTCCATAGTGTTTAATTAATGCTGATAGCATTTACAGGGCATTTTTTTACTGCTGGTAAGATTTCTTTTATCTCTTTAGGTTTAAGGTGAGTGACTTGTGCCTTTGCACATTTACTTTCCATAATGAAGTATTTTGGCCACTGCTTAGCGCATAATGAGCAATTAATGCACAGCTTACAGTCTACTTCGAGGGTGTTTTTATCCTCTTTAGAGCCTGCTTTAACTTCTAAAGGTTCTTTGATAATAATTCTTTCCATAATATATCCAAGAATTAAAATAGCAATAACGGTTAAAATCCACCTTATAACCATAAACTCTCCACCTAAAAACCTATATTCATTAATAAGCATAGGTACTTTAATAACAGCCCATGAGCTTAAGATAATAACAATATTAGAAACCTTTGCGCCTTTTTTATATAGTGTAGTACAAACAGGAAAAGCAGCATAGATTGGACCTGCAGATAAACTTCCTAGTAAAAAAGAGAAAAAAGGGCCTTTGATTCCTGATTTACTACCAAAAGTTTTAATTATAGTTTCTTTAGGAACCCATGTTTCAATTAGTGCTGAAAGTATTAAGACTATTGGCATTATCATAAACATTTCTTTAATATAGTAACTACTTTGATTAATTGCAGTAGTTGCGATATCAGGCATAGAAAAAAATAAGATAAAGTATGCTAAAATAGAAAAAGAAAGTATTTTATTTTTTAGTAAAAATTTTGTCATAGTATGAACCCCATTCCTAGTGCCACAATTATAGCTAACATAAAGCTTAGAGTATTGCGCCAAAAAGCAAACTTAATTCCAAATTGCTCTTTTTCAAGCGGAAAAGTAACAAAGCCAACCATAGTTAAAGTTGTAATAAATGCTGCTGCTGTCACTAAAGAAGCGCCTGCATCAACAAATGAACCAGCTAGTGGAAAGGCCACAAATGCTGGTATCAGCGTTATAGCGCCAATTATCGCACCTAAAAAGGTGCCAAGGTATACATTAGCACTTCCTAAAACAGACTCAATATATACTGGTGGAATAAAGGCAAGGATTAATCCTATTAAAAGCAAGATGCCAAAAATGCTACCAGCCATGCCACTCATCATTTTTTTTGCTTTCTTCAATGAGTCAAACGTCCTAGATTTATCTTTCATTAATGATATAATGAATAAAAGAGCTGAGATTATCCATAAACTAAGTGTGAAAATATCCATGTTTTTCCCTCCTAGGTATGAAGTATATAGAGAAAGGGGTGCCTAAGCAGTTACATAGGTAACTAATTTGCATATTATGAAAGAATATTTAAATAGTTTGCTAAAGTCAGATATATTTAGTGACAAAGATATTGAACTAATTAATAATAGAGAGGATTTAAAGCCTGCTCTGAATTACTATAATAAAAACTCTATTATTCATTTAGCTGGTGAGAAATGTAATGCACTTGAGATTATAGTTAAAGGGGAGGCCCTTGTGCAAAGCATTGATGAGGATGGCAATGCCTTAACAATTAATGATTTGACAGTTGGAGAAGCTATGAGTGCTAATTTATTATTTAGTAGTCAGCCATTTTACCCAATGAGTGTTTTTGCTAAAACAGATATAGTAATTATTAGTTTTAGTAAAAGACAGATATTGACTTTTTGTCAGCAACAGTCTTTCTTAGAGAGTTTTTTAAGATGCTTAGCTGATAGGACAGCAACTCTCTCAGGAAAGATAAGAGTACTCAAACAAAAAAGCTTACGAGAGCAGATACTGGGATATTTAGTGGCACAATATAAAGTGCAAAACACTAAAAAAATAAGACTTAAGACAACTAAGAAAGCCTTAGCCAATAGATTTGGTGTTAGAAGAAGTTCTCTTTCTAGAGAACTTAGTAAAATGAGAGATGATGGTATAATTGAGTTTGATGCTAAGTCCATAACCATATTAGATGATACTTTTATTAAGCTATAGTATATTGATTTTAGAAAGGTGATATCGATGGGTTCTGATAAAAAACCTTGGTATAGTTTTCTGGCTTCATCACAAAATACAGGTTCTCCTAAAGATGATGAGCCATATATAGTTGCTGGTGATTATAAGGGAAGCCATGTCAAAGTTTCAAGAGGAAAGGTCTATTTTATTCCTCCATTTGTAATCAGAAATGTTCATATTAATAGTAAAACTGTGAAAGCACATAAAATTGTGAGTGAGTATGAACTTGAGAGTATGAGAGATAATTATCTGAGAGGCCCACTTGGAACAAAAATAGCAGTACCTGAGGGCATACTTAATAATATTAGAGAAGATTTAGTTTTAGTAATAGTTTCTTTTAATGATGGTAAAGAAACTATTTTGGAAGTAACCCAAGAAATTGCAGACCTTATAGTGAGAAATTGCATATATTAAAATAAGAGCAGGGAGAATATCCTTGCTCTTATTTACTAAATACAATTTCTCTAAATAGGGTATTAAAGCCTATGGCTTTATATAAAGGTATGCCAGAATCAACATAAACAGTTTTTGCACCAAGTTTTGCTAAACGAAGGATACATTCTTTAGTAGCACTGCTGGCTAGTCCCATTCTCCGATAATCTGGATCTGTAGCTACTGGCTCTATTAAACCAACTTTATTATATTTATCATACCATGCGCCACTATATGATGCATAGTTGCCATTTGGTGCTTTGATAACTACATTTAACTCTTTGAGATAATTAGGTGCACTTTGCATTAATTCTCTAGCTTTAATATCTCCTTGAGGCTCACCTTCGTTTTCAAAGCCTCTCCACAAGACCCTTTCTAGCTTGATTAAATCATTTTCAATATCAAGACTAGAAAGACTAAACCCGTTGGGTAGTTGATCTTGGCTAACAGATGTTGGGTCAATAGCAGTTATTTCATTCCAAGGGGTACTTTCTTTGGCTTGATATCCCTTGTTTTTTAGCAATTCTATTAATTTTGCATCATGCTCATAGGCAACAATTGCTAAATCTTTAGTTTGCTCATTATATAAATGCTTTTCCGCATGAGTAATCATATCTTCTTTAAGACAATCATACTTAGGACAGAGTTGTAAAAAAGCTTTACCTTTAAATAGTTCACTTGAGACAATACCAATTAGTTTATTATTATCATACCAGACTGCAAAAGAAGAGTAGCTAGTTTTATCTAGAAAGGAATGATAATGCATATACTCCCATCTAGGAGCTAGCCAATTTGGTCTTCTTACTTTCTGATAAGTTTTATATAATAAGTTCATGACTTGCTCAAAATCTCTTTTGTGATTGTAACTATATTTTTTTATCATTTAATTATCCAATAAATCGCCAGACTGTGCTCTATTAAGTCTTTGGTAAAGTCCTTCTTGGTCAATTAATTCTTCGTGAGTTCCTTTTTGAACGATTTTGCCTTCTTCTAAAACTAAGATCATATCTGCATTTTTTATAGTTGAGAGTCTATGGGCTATGGCAATAATAGTCTTATTACCAGTAAGGTCATTAATAGCCTTTTGAATTTCTTTTTCAGTTTCTACATCAACAGAAGCAGTTGCTTCATCCAAAATAATAATAGGAGCTTTTCTTAAAATAGCTCTAGCAATAGCAATTCGCTGCTTTTGTCCCCCAGAGAGCCGCATACCTCTTTCACCTACTTTAGTGTTATAGCCATCAGGCATATCCATGATGGTGTCGTGAATACGTGCAGCAATAGCAGCTTGTTTGATTTCTTCTTGACTAGCTCTAGGGTTAGCATAAGCTATATTTTCAGTAATTGTGCCATTGAATAAAAAGGTATCTTGATGAACAGGTGCGATATTTGATCTTAAAGACTCTAAAGTTATGTCTCTAATATCATGCCCGTCAATTTTTATACTCCCTGCTTTAGGGTCATAATAGCGAGAAACAAGCTTAGTTACAGTAGTTTTTCCAACTCCTGTTGGACCTACTAGAGCGACCATTTCACCTGGTTGACAAGAAAAATCAATGTTTTCTAGTACAGGGACATCATCTTCATAAGAAAAATCTACACCTTCAAAGCTAATTGCACCCTTGACTGATTCAAGCTGTGTAGCATTGTCTATTTCCTCAATATCTGATTCAGTATCAAGTATGAACATGACGCGTTCAGCTCCTGCATAAGCTCGCTGCATCTCTTCTAAAAGCCTAGCTAAGCCAGCTATAGGGGTGTAAAACAGGCCTAAATATAATAAAAAGGCTACTATGTCTCCAACAAATATTTCGCCTTGAAAGGCTAAATATCCACCTACGCCAACAACCAAGATTGTACCAATAGAAGATAAAAACTCTACACCAGGGTGAAACACTGCACTTAGCTTAAGAGCATAGAGCATAGCTTTGGTAAAAGTGCTAGCTTGTTCTGATACCTTCTCTACCTCATAGCTTTCTTGATTAAAGGCTTGAATTTCATGCATACCTGAAAAATTATCTTGAAGCTTAGAATTTAGTCCGGCTAAAGCTTTTTGAGAAAGCTGAAAATTAGGCCTTATTTTGGTTGAAAATATATATCCTGCAACTAAAATAAAGGGGATAGGGATAAAGGTTAGCAGAGCTAACTTGGCATTTACTGATAATAGGATTACTATTACACCAAAAACTGTAACAAAGTTTGTTATCATCTCAGGGATAATATGGGCATAAAGAAGTTCAAAATGATAAGTATCATTAACAACTCTACTCATTAAATCACCTGTTTGCTTATCACTAAAGAAGCCCAAAGATAGGCTTTGGATATGGGGATATACCTTAACTCTTAACTCTTCTACAA
>PWPR01000076.1 GCA_003557085.1 Clostridia bacterium
CATTTTAGGCGTAGCTTCAACTAAGTAACGTGATTCTCCAGAACTTATACCTAAAGCAACAGGAAACTTTTTCTTTTCTTTACCATCTATAACAGCTTTACAGTGCTCACAATAACACCCCGCATGAGGGCAGCCACCATCTTGTGCAATTCCTAAGATATCAATTTTCAACCTAATCACCCTAATCCTTTATTTATATCAAGTATTATATTATATAATGCAGGATTTAGCATGATAAAATTGAATAAATAATACATCAAATTAAAGGAGTGGATGATTTGTTCGATTACAAAGCACGTATAAAAGCATTACAAGAAATTGCTAAAAGAGAAGGTATAGATTACTTCTTTGTTGCTCCTGGAGCTAATCTTTTTTATTTCACAGGACTAAGTATGTATATGAGTGAAAGACCTACTATGGTAGTTGTACCAGCTGAAGGAGATATTTTTGCCTACTGTCCTAAGTTTGAGTCTGGTAAGGTAACAAAGGTTACTGGTATTGAAAAGTTTGTCAGTTATACAGATGAAGAAGGCCCATATGAGACACTTAAACGCTGGGTAGAGTCTGATAATGTCAAAAAAGATGCAGTAATTGGCATGGAGTTTTTGGCTGCCAGACTGATTGAGTTTGATGTAGTTAAAAGAGCTTTACCAGAAATGAAGTTAGTTGATGCTAGACTTTTAATGGCAGAGCTGAGAATGGCCAAAGATGAGCAAGAAATTGCTTTAATTCAAAAGGCATGTGATATTTCTGATGAAATGATTGAAGCTATGAGACAAAAACTGGCTCCTGGTGTGAAAGAAAGTGAGCTTAGAAAAGCTGGTTTAGAAGTTGTAAACAAGCATGGAGTGAAATTAGCCTTTATGTCAGTCGCCTCAGGACCTAAAGCTTCAGATCCTCATTCAACTTCGGAAGACAGAGTCATAGAAGAAGGAGAGTTTGTCATTATTGACACTGGTGCTATCGTAGAGGGCTATACCTCAGATATAACTAGAACTCTTCCTTGTGGAGAAGTTAGTGAAGAAATGCTTAAAATTTATGAAATAGTTAAAGAATCTAATGAAGCAGGTAAGGCTGCAGTCAAGCCTGGTGTTAGCTGTGAATATGTAGATCAAGTGACTAGAAAAGTAATTGTTGATGCAGGGTATGGTGAGTACTTCACTCACAGAACAGGGCATGGTATGGGTCTTGAAGTACATGAAGAGCCATATATTGTTGATGGTAATAAGCAAGAGCTTAAACTAGGGCATGTTTTCACAGTAGAGCCTGGTATATACCTGCCAGGAGTAGGTGGAGTTAGAATTGAAGATGATGTAGTAGTGACTGAAGATGGTTGTAAGTCTTTGACAAATTATCCTAGAGAAATTAGATATTAAGATTCAAGATAGCTAACAGGGTAGGTAATCTACCCTGTTTTACTTTTATAAAAATGGTCTATTGAAATGAAAAGAGATTTATAATACTAGCTTGAAGGTCTTTAGCTTGAAGCTTATAATAAAAGGAGATTTTAATAAGTGTGAACTGAGGTATAACTTATGAAGCTTAAAAATTTACTTAATAATTTATCATATAAGACGATACAAGGGAGTCTAGAGCTAGAGATTAGTCAGGTGACTTCAGATTCTAGAAAAGTAGAGCCTAGGGCTGTCTTTGTAGCTATTAAAGGGTTTGAGCTTGATGGTAGTAAGTTTATACCTAAAGCAGTAGAAAACGGTGCAATAGCAATTATTATTGAAAAAGAAATGGAAATAGAAGAACTTCCTCAGAATGTGACTATCCTAGAAGTTGGGAATACGAGAGTAGCCTTAGCTTGTTTAAGTCATAATTTTTATAACAAGCCAACTGAGAAAATCCATATGGTAGGTGTCACAGGTACTAATGGAAAGACCTCTATAACGACCTTTTTAGATGCCATTATCAAAGCACATCAGAAGAAAGCTGGAATAATTGGCACTTTAGGAGCAAAGATTGGAAAAAAGTTTACCAAAACAGGAATAACTACTCCAGAATCTAATGACATCCAGCGATATGCATCACAAATGGTTAAGGCTGGCTTGGACTACCTTGTAATAGAAGCTTCGTCTCATTCACTGGAGCTTCACAGGGTTGATTGCTGTGATTTTAATGATGCGATTTTCACCAATTTATCACCAGACCATCTAGAGCTTCATAAAACAATGGAGGCCTATTTTGAAGCCAAAGCACTTCTTTTTGAGATGGCTAGTGATAATTTGATAATTAATATAGAAGATGATTATGGCCAGAAACTTTTTAACAGTCATAAAGATAAAGCTATTACATATGGGATTAATCATCCTGCTGATATTAGAGCAGAGATAAAAGAGGAAACTCTTGCTGGGTCAAAATTTGATTTAATTACTCCAAAAGGAAAACAAGAGGTATATATAAACTTACCAGGGGAGATATTTGTCATGAATGCCTTAGCAGCAGCAGCTTGGGCATACACAGCAGATATTCCCTTAGAGGTGGTTGCCAAAGGCTTGAATGATGTTAAGGCTATTAAAGGAAGAATGGAGTTAGTTCATCAAGATGATGATAACTATATAGTAATTGACTTTGCTCATACTGAGGATGGGCTCAAGAAAGTTTTAGAAAGCTTGAGACCTTTTACAAAAAATAGGTTGATCCTAGTCTTTGGGGTATATTCGGCAAATGATGATTCAGGGCATGATAAGAGAAAAGGAATGGCCAAGGTAGCTGCTGGTTTAGCAGACTATTCTATTGTGACCTCAGATAATCCAAAGTTTTATGACCCACAAGAAATTGTCAAAGAAATTTCAGGATATATAGCAAGTGAAGGCGGCAAGTATTGCCAAATAGTTGATAGAGAAGAGGCTATTAAGTTTGCTTTAAAACAGCTCCTTCCAGGCGATGTTTTGCTAATTGCTGGCAAGGGACATGAAACAACACAGAACATTGCAGGAAAAGAGATTCCCTTTAGCGAAAGTGATATTGTTAAAAGGTTTTATCAAGCTAGCTAAGACCTTGCAAATCAGCTGCTACTGTGCCAGAATGTAAAGGGTTATATGTTTTTAAGAAGAGGTGTAAGTGATGTCAAAATTAGATTCATCTCATAGAAATTTCTCCCCAAATCACAAAGCTATGGTTTTGGGGAATAATTATTATATAGGCCTAAGCGCCCTGCGGTGCTTAGGAAGAGAAGGGGTGCCTACAGTAGCTGTAGACTATCAAGGAGCAGACCCTTATGGTGCTTCTAGTAAGTATTGTCAAGAGACTTTGGTTACGCCTCACTATCAAAGGGAAGAAAAAGAGTTTATCGATTTTCTTATTGACTATGCAAAAGAGCAAGGGGAAAAACCAGTTTTGATACCTTGTCATGATGCTTATGTTGAAGTAATTGATAAAAATATAGAAAAGCTAAAACCATATTTTTTAACAACCTCAGATGAGAGAAGATTGTTAACAGAGGTAATGGATAAAAATAGATTGCCTGCTTTGGCTCAAAAGCATGGAGTTAAGACTCCTGAAACTCTCCAAGTTAATGATCCTGACTTAATAGAAAAAACAGAACAAATACTTGGTTATCCTTGTTTAGTTAAACCAGCAGATTCTCCTGCTTTTGTAGATGTTTTTAGAGAAAAAGTACTGATAGTTAATAATAAGGAAGAGCTTAAAGCAGCCATACAAAAAGCTAGTGATAAAAACTTAGAGGTCTTTGTTCAGCGGATTATCCCCGGTTTTGATGATCATATGTTTACCTTTGACGCATATCTTAATCAAGATTCAAAACTTACTCACTGGACAACCTTCCAAAAATTAAGACAGTTTCCAATTAATTTTGGAGCTTCAGTTTACACTCATCACTATATAGAAGAAGAGCTTTACCATATTGGTAGGCCTTTCTTAGAGGCTATAGGATATAAAGGCTTTGGGGAGATAGAATTTAAAAAGGATGCAGAAACAGGAGATTTTTATTTAATAGAAATTAATGCCAGGCTAACAAACTTTAACGAGCTTTTAACTCGCATTGGACTTAATATGGCATATATTATGTATTGTGATTTAACTGCTCAACCGATAAATCCCTTAGCTATAACAAAACAACAAAATGAAGTCTTTTGGTACGCTCATGAAGATTTTAGAGCGATTATTGGTTATGTAAAGAGTAAACAATTATCAATTTTTACGATAATTAGGTCATTAATGAGGAAAAAAACCTATGCAATTTGGGATATCAAAGACCCTAAACCTTTATTTGCATTTATTAAGCAAAAATTAGCAAAACGGCTTCGCGCTTAAATCTTTAGTCATGAAAGGGTAAGAACATGTGTGGATTTGTAGGATTTTATAATCATAATAATAACAAAAATCATCAAGACATTATCTCTAAAATGACTGATGCGATTATTCATAGAGGACCAGATAGTTCTGGATATTATCTAAAAGAAAATATTGCACTAGGCTTTAGAAGGCTAGCTATACTCGATTTGTCAGAACAAGGTAATCAACCTATGATAGATAATGAAAATCAGCTGGCAATGGTGTTTAATGGTGAAATATATAATTATCAAGAAGTAAGAGAAGAGTTAAGAAGTAAGGGTTATCAGTTTATTAGTAATACTGATAGTGAGGTCGTATTGCGAGGATATAAAGAATATGGCAGTGCTATCTTAGAAAAGCTAAGAGGCATGTTTGCTTTTGCTATTTGGGATGGCCAAAATGAAGAAATATTTATAGCTAGAGACCATTTTGGAATCAAGCCTTTATATTATTCTCACAATTGGGTAGAGGGAACCTTCATTTTTGGTTCAGAGATAAAATCTATTATAGAATGCCCTGATTTTAAGCGAGAGTTAAATAAGGCGGCATTAAGGCCATATCTTACTTTTCAATCTCCAACAGAAGATGAAACATTTTTCTCCGGAATCACAAAACTCAAGCCAGGACATTATATGATCTATCAGAAAGGTTCACTGAAGATCAATAGCTTTAATCGCTTTAATTTTGAACCTAGTGAAAAGTCAATGGAAGAAAGTGTTAGTGAGATTCACGATCAAGTAAAATCATCAGTGGAATATCATCGACAAAGTGATGTGCCACTGGGAGCATTTCTCTCTGGGGGCATTGATTCTAGCTATATTGTTTCACTACTTAAGCCAGACAAAACCTTTTCAGTCGGGTTTGAAGAGTATGAAGACATATTTAATGAAACAAATCATGCTAAAGTATTGTCTAATAAGTTAGGAATAGCTAATTATACTAAGTTGTTAAAAGCTAAAGAATGTTTTGATATTTTACCAAAGATACAATATCACATGGACGAACCTCAATCTAATCCTTCAAGTGTCCCCTTATACTTTCTAGCAAAACTGGCAAGCGAGCATGTTACGGTTGTTTTATCAGGCGAGGGAGCAGATGAACTGTTTGGAGGTTATGATTGGTATCAAACTTCTCCTTATCATTTATTATATGATAAATTGCCAAGTGGATTAAGACGTGCTTTGGCAAACTTAGCACTTAAAACAGGAGAAAATAGAGTTTCCCAGTTTCTAGTAAGGGGTGCTAAACCACTTGAAGAGAAATTTTTTGGGCAAGCAAAGGTGTTTGCAGCAGATGAAGCTTTGGATATATTAAAGCCAGATTATAGAGTGGGTAAAGCACCGCTTGAAATAACAGCACCGGTTTTTGAGCAAGTTAAAGATGCTTCTGATTTAATTAAAATGCAATATTTAGATATGAATGTCTGGCTTCCAGGAGATATATTACTAAAAGCAGATAAGATGAGCATGGCTCATTCCCTTGAACTAAGAGTGCCTTTTTTGGACAAAGAGGTAATGAAGACTGCAGCAAAACTTCCTGATAGTCATCGTGTTCATTATAGGGATACAAAGGTAGCACTGAGAAAAGCAGCTTTAGGAGTTATTCCCAAGGAGTGGGCGGAGAGAAAGAAAGTTGGCTTCCCTGTGCCTATTAGACATTGGTTACGACAAGAAGAATATTATGAAAAAGTTAAAAAGAGCTTTGAAACTAATACTGCTAAAGAGTTTTTTGATGTAGATAAATTAATAAAACTACTTGATGATCATTACGCTGGATTAAATGATAACGCCAGAAAGATTTGGACAGTTTATGTCTTTTTAATCTGGTACCAAGTCTATTTTGATGGAGAGATTTAGAAAAGGAGTATTTTATGCCAAAAGAATATAAGTTTACATATAGAAAGAAGAAGTCTCCTTGGCGCTTTCTTAAATACATATTGCTGATACTATTAGTAGCAGGACTATCAGTAGTAGTATTTAATAGCAATTTGCCAGATGCACTGGGATTTAGAGAAGACCCCTTACCAAGTGAATATAGAGTGAATCATTTAGATGATAGGATTATCAGCTATACTGAATCAGGTGATGAGCAAGAGGGTTTTCAGGCTATTCTTAGCAATATTATAGGAATTTTCAGATCTGAAGATAAGCATGGCAGCTTGACTATTATAGCTAGAGACGCTTCATTTGACTATGCTTTACCTAATTTTGAGTTTGATGTCTACAATATAATAGAGGATGAGTTTATTGCCACAATTAAAACTGATAATAGTGGGGAGGCAATAATAGAGCGTTTGCCTAAAAATGCTGCTTATAGAATAACCCCAAAAAATGCTCATGAGCATTTTAAACCCTATGGTGAAAGTATAAATTTTGCCATGGATGCTGATAAAATCCATGTTAATTTCGAGTTTGAAGTTCTAGACCATATTAAACGCTATAATATTGCAAGTAATGGGCAATTAGAAATTATTGAGACATTTATAAATGTACCAATGATTTATCAAAACCCTGAACTGCCTAATGGCTGTGAAATTGTTTCTATGACTGCTGCGCTGAACTATTTTGGTTATCAGGCTGATAAAGTTGATATGGCAGCAAACTATTTACCAAGAAACTTCTTTTATCGTGTAGAAGGAGAATTACATGGACCACATCCAAATAAAGCTTATGCAGGAGAGCCAGAATCACCTACTAATGGATTTTATGTTTATGCACCACCTGCGGTAAAGGCAGCTAATGACTTTATCTCTGATGTAGCAGGCAATCATCAAGCTATAGATTTGACTGGTAGTGCAAAAGCAGAAATCATGGAATATGTATATATGGGAAAACCAGTAGTTATCTGGGCGACCTTAGATCTTTCTCCAGGGAGAATTAATTATGGTTGGTGGCTAAATGATGGAAGTGGTGTATATTATGAAGCGTTTGTTAATCTGCATTGCATGGTTATCCATGGAGTAAATGAGGATATGCTGTATGTTATGGATCCTTTAGAGGGTTTCATGGAGTATCCACTGGAAGAATTCTTTGAAAGTTATCAAAGTCTAGGTAGTAGAGCGATAACACTTGTAGAACTGGATAATTAAGATAAAGTATATTGTTGATAAAAAATTGCGCCAGCTATTATGCTGGCGTAAATTATATACATTTAAATAAGGTGCTATCTTATATAATGGACATAAACATATATTAGAGAAAAAATCATAACAAAGCTTGTAGCAATTTCTTGATATAGTTCTTTTTTTGCTAAGCTATTTGAAATTACATAAATAAAAGAAAGCAAAATATTAAAAGCTAAAACTGAAATAAGAAGACAATTTTGCAAATATATCATATTAAGTCGCATCAAAATAATTGAAGCTATTGTAAAAGCTACAAGAGAAATTAAGGCGATTTGTATTCTTACTAATCTATTCATTGGCATCACCATTATCTATTATATCACTTTTGCAAAAATGAGTGAAAAAATACTAAAAACATAATCATTTTACAATACTTTATTAGTATAATATAATTGGTTAGGATTAAGAGATTGGAGAAAATAAAATGGAATTATTAGCACCAGCAGGCAGTATGGAGGCATTACGTGCTGCTTTATATGCAGGCGCAGATGCAATATATCTAGGCGGTTCAAGTTTTAATGCAAGACAAAGTGCTGCTAACTTTACAATAGAAGAAATAAATCAAGCAGTGAAACTAGCTCATGAATATGATTCAAAGATATATGTTACAGTTAACACCTTAGTAAATGAAAATGAGACTGCAGAGCTAGAAGAGTATCTTAAAGAACTAGCAAAGGCTAATATTGATGCTCTAATAATTCAAGATTTGGGAGTAGCAGAGATTGCTTCAAAAGTGGCTAGTAGTGTTGAAAGACATGCTTCTACTCAAATGGCGGTTCATAATAGTGCAGGTATAGAGTTTCTCAAGGAAAAAGGATTTACTAGAGTGGTCCTTGCTAGAGAGTTAAGCCTAGCAACAGTTAAAGCTATGCGTGAAAAGCATAGTGATATAGGTCTTGAGGTCTTTGCTCATGGAGCACTTTGTTTTGCTTATTCAGGACAGTGTTTAATGAGTAGTATGATAGGAGGACGCAGTGGTAATAGAGGTGCTTGTGCAGGGCCATGTAGATTACCTTATTCACTGTATCGGGATAATCAAAAATTAGAGCTTAAAGATAATTATTTAATGAGTACTAAAGATTTATGTACTATAGAAGATATAGCTAAGCTTAAAGAGGCAAAAGTAGCTGCAATAAAAATTGAAGGTAGAATGAAAAGACCTGAATATGTTTACTCTGTAGTAGCAGCATATAGACAGGCTTTAGATGATAAAAAAGTGACTAAAAACATGATAGATAATCTTAAAGAAGCTTTTAATCGAGACTTTACTAAAGGATTGATTTTTGGTGCTAAGCCACTTGATTTGCTTGCTACAGATAGGCCTGATAATAGAGGAGTAAGAGTAGCTGATATTGAAATCAAAGGGAATAGAAGGCAAGCGGTAGCTAAAACTCATTTATATAAAAATGATCTATTAGCTTATCGGCAAGGCGGAGTTACAAAAACTGTAACACTAAGCAAAGATATTCAAAAAGGACATTATATTAATCTAAAAGGGATCGACATTACTAACGACTTAGAGATTTCTAGGGTAAAGAGTATAAAGTCAGATAATGAGTTTAGTGAAATAATGCGACGTCCACGGGCTAAACATATTGTAAACTTTGAAATAAGAGTAGCAGAGGGAGAGCATATCAAGTTAATTGCTAGTGACAATTTAGGTAATAGCAAAGAGTTAAAAGGAGAAATGCTCTTGCCAAAAGCCCATACAAAAGCAGCTGATGAAGAATATGTTGTAAGTCAACTTGGACGTTTAGGAGGAACTATATATTCTCTAGGAGAGGTCAAAGTAGAAATTGAAGGTGAGCCGGCTGCACCTGCTAAAGAACTGAATAGTCTCAGAAGAGAAGCAATTGATAACTTACTAGCATTACAAAGAAGTAAGTTTGCTTATGATATTGGTCATTCTAAAGAGATAAAAAGCATTAAAAAAGTAAAGAAAGCTTATGCAGGAACTTCTCTAATAGTTAGTGCTGAGAATATTGAAGAAGCAAGTGCCGCTGTTAAGGCTGGTGCAGACTTTGTAATATATGGAAGTGTTAAAAATCTGAGCTATTTCAAAGAAGATATAATTAATGCAAAAGAAATGCTTGGGGATAAGTTTATTTGGAGATGGCCAAGAATATCTCAAGATAGTAAAATTGATGCTTTACTCAATCTTTTCAAAGAGATAAAGCCAGAAGCAGTTTATGCTGATAATTTGGGTCAATTGCAAGCTTTGAAAAATAAAGGGATAAAACTAATCTCAGGAGCAGGATTATTTCCTATGAATAGTTTAGCTGCAAATCAGTTAGGTGATTTAGGAGCAGAAGTAGTAACGCTTTCTAGTGAATTAAATAAAGAGCAAATAAAAAGTATGCTTAAAAATGTTAGCACGCAGCTTAATATGGTAGTTCATGAAAAAACTCTTTTGATGATAAGTGAGGCCTGTATTTTAGCTGGATCAAATCAATGTGCTCTTGAAGAATGTCAAAGAGTTGATTTTCATTTAGCAGATAGGTTAGATTATCAGTTTCCATTAGGGTTTGATGATAAATGCCGCTCTTACGTATACAATGGCCAAGACTTAGTACTGATTGATGAGTTGGCTGAGATAGTAAAAATGCAAATTGACAATGTGACTTTAGATCTTGGAGGTAGAGGTGTTGATGTAATATATAACTTAACAAGGTTATATAAGCTAGCTCTGAATGAAGCAATAACTTATGGTAAAGTCAAAACAGATTTTAAAGATGAAATTATTAGTATTGTTAAAAATAACTTAACAAGAGGACATTGGCATCGTGGTGTCTAATATGTATATTATTGAGTTTTTTATGAGGAGTGATTATTATGTCTAAAATTTTAGTAGTAGAAGACGAGGAACTAATTGCTGAGATGATACAATTTAATCTAGAGAAGTCGGGTTATGAAGTTTTGGTTGTATATGATGGCTTGTCAGCAGTTCAAAAGGTAGAATCATTAACGCCTGATTTAGTTTTGCTAGACATAATGTTACCTGGTATCAATGGTTTTGAAGTCTGTAGGCAGATTAGAAGAGCTCATAATATGCCAATAATTATGCTTACAGCAAAAGAAACTGAAAGCGATAAAGTTCAAGGTTTAAAATTAGGAGCAGATGACTATATTACAAAACCATTTAGCCCTCAAGAACTTATTGCTAGAGTAAATGCCCAACTTAGAAGAGCAAATGTATTTAATAATCATTTAAATCAAAATCAAGATAAAATGATATTTGATGAACTAATTATTGACTGTAAAAAATATGAAGTTACCAGAGATGGAGAAATTATCTCTTTAACAATAAGAGAGTTTGAACTACTTAATTTCTTAGCATCTAAACCGGAAGAAGTTTTCTCTAGGGAAGAGCTTTTAAGAGAAGTTTGGGGTTATCAAGAGTTCTTTGGCGATGATCGTACTGTTGATGTAACAGTTAGAAGACTTAGAGAGAAAATAGAAGAAGAGCCAAGCAAGCCTAAAAGAGTAATTACAAAAAGAGGAGCAGGCTATTATTTTAAAGGGTAGAAGGATTTGAAATAGATGAAAAAACGCAAACAAAGTATTCAGTGGCGGCTAGTTGTTATATATGTGCTTGTTATTGTAGCAGTTATGCAAGCAGTAAGCTTTTATTTAATAGGGGATATTGAGAAGATGCTTGAAAATAGTTTTGAGCAGACTCTTAGTAATACCTCTGAACTACTTGTGCAAAAATTAGCTAATCAATTAGACTCACCTGAGTATTTTGAGCCAGTGTTGTTAGATGAACTTAAATATCAAAGACCAAATCCTGATTTAGCTCCAGAAACCCAAGATTATAATATCTTATTATTTGATAACGAGTTTAGAATGCTTTTTGGACCACAGGAATCCTATTGGGTGGATGATTTGTTGTTAAGGGTTGCTGAAGATGATATTGATTACCAATCAGCGATTAAGCAAGAACCCATCTCCGAAGTTAGATATCTAAACGTAGCTCAAAAAATCAGAAATGAAGAAGGACAAGTTGAAGGATATATCTATATCATCGCAGCTATGGAAGAGCAAGTTTACAGCAAAGTAAAAGATATTAGAGATATCCTTTTTGTTGGTACTGGTATTACGTTAGCAATTTCACTGATTTTATCACTAGCTTTAGCTAGAACTATCACCAAGCCAATTAAAGAATTGACTCATAGTGCTGCAGAAATGGCTAGAGGAAACTTCTCACAGCAAATTGAAGTTCACTCTGGTGATGAAATAGGGCAATTAGGTGAGATGTTTAACTCTATGGCAGATCAGCTAAGCCAAACACTAGGCGAAATATCAAATGAAAAATCTAAAATGGATGCAATATTTACTTATATGAGTAATGGAGTAATAGCATTTGATATTACCGGAGAGCTATTACATATTAATCCAAGAGCTAAAGAGCTATTAGTTTTGCCAGAAGAAAGTGAAAACATAGTAGATGAAGTTATTGATAAATTAGAGATTGAAGATATAAATGAAGCAGTAACAAGTAATCGTTTAATTATTAAAGAAGTTAAGCTGCCTTATGATGGAGGCAGGATCGTGAGAATACAGCAAGCTCCATTTAAGCGTGAAGAGCAATTAAATGGTGTAATTATGGTATTAGAAGATATTACAGAACAGCAAAAATTAGATAGAATGAGAAGAGAGTTTATAGCTAATGTTTCACATGAGCTAAAAACTCCACTGACAAATATTCAGATTAGAATACAGACATTGCAAGAATATCTAGATCAAGTAGAATTAAATCCTAATGAGTTGATTAATGCTGTTAGAGCAGGTTGGAGAATATTAGCTTATAGCGAGGAAGATGTTAAGCAAGTTTTACCTGAAGGCGCTGATTCTACGCATGATCTAACATTTAGCCAATTAAAAGAACTTTATACCTGGCAGATTAAGAAGCTTCAAGAATCTATGTTGCCAGTAATTGAAACAGAGACTAAACGGATGAGTAAACTTGTAAGAGACTTATTGCAATTATCTCAACTTGACTCAGAGCAAAATGGTTTAAACATGGTTAAGTTTAAGCTTAATGAACTTGTTAGTGAAGTAACTACTAGGCTTGATTCCGTTGCAAATGAGAAAAATATTAATATTGTTTTTGTGGATGGGGACACAGCAGAGGTTAGAGCAGATAAAGACTCTATTGAGCAAGTATTAGTAAATGTTTTGTCAAATGCTATAAAATATTCAAATTTAGAGCAAGAAGTTATCGTAAAGTTACGTAAAAAGAAGAAAGTGGCCGAAATATCAGTAATAGACAATGGTATTGGTATCCCAGCTCAAGACTTACCTAGAATCTTTGAAAGATTCTATCGAGTAGATAAAGCTAGATCAAGACAAATGGGAGGAACAGGCCTAGGATTGGCTATTGCAAAAGAGATAATTGAAGCCCATGGTGGCAAGATAGAAATCTTTAGTGAAGCTAATAAGGGTACTGAAGTTATATTCACTGTTCCTTTACTAGAAGGAAGTTAATATTATGCTAGAAAGAATTAAGACACTTGTTTTAATTGCCTTAATAATTAGCAGCTTGATTTTTTCCTATGCTCTACTTTCAGGAGTAGGTCAGTATGATGCTTTACCTATGTGGTTAACTGAACTACCACGACTACATCTAGATGGCGAGGACCCAACTGAGGTCTTGCCTACTGAAATACTCTTGCCAGAGATTTTGGCTCCTGAGAGACTGGTGGAGCATTATGGAGGTACTAAACGTTTGTTTTATTTGACTACCAACGATTATTCAGTAGAAGTATGGCAATATGTAGATGAGATAATTAATCAAAACATGCAAGTTGAAGTTGCTAGGACTAATTCCAGTGCATACCAAAATGCATTAGCACAAGATGCTTGGGAGTTTATTTTTGCAGGTGCATATCCTTTAGAGGTTTTATTTCCTTTTTGGCAAGATGTAGATAGTCCACATAGTACAAAAATTGATAGACTTGTCTTAACAGAAGGTTATATATATGCCAGACTTGTCTCTGGGAATGATTATTATCAGATTTCAATTGCAGATTTAGATATACCCACAAATCCTTTTGCTTTAATGAGAAGGTCTAATAAAGGCGAGCATTATACAGTGTATGATGCTGGGATTAATAATGAGAAGATTACAAGAGGAGTATATTTAGCAGAGAATTTCTTAGCTAGATATAATAATCTATTTCCAGAAATTTGGGTAGCACCTGAAAGATATGACAAAAACAGATGGTTGCCTAGATTTTTCTCTAATCCTAACTTAGTAAGAGAAATAGGATTAGGCAACGAAAGATATTATTTTTCACTGGGAGCAACAAGTTTGACATTGGATTTTTCTGGGTTTCCTCATTTAGATTACTCATACTCAATATTAGATAATGAAACACTTCAAAGTGTTAGTTATTATGAAGCAGTTGACAATTCGAGTATGTTTTTATCTGATAGAGAGATAAGTGTATGGCTAGACTTTAAACGTGGGGTAAGGCTAACTAGTGCAAGTACGCAAGACCAAGAAAGATATAGTTTTGAATATAGGAATTATGCAGATGCCTTAGATGTAGGAGTTCCAATACTTAGCAGTGACCCAGCTTTTAGGGTAACAAATGTTAAGGGTGTAGTTACGGACATGAAAAGGCATATCTGGCAGTATAGCAGATTTAATTATGTGCCAAAGATCGAAATTGATGGTGCAGGAGCTATTGAAAGATTATCAAGTGATAGATTTAAAGTAGAGACTTGGTGGAATCCTCATGCTATTAAAGTAATTGATGAGTTTCAGACATATCAAAATGATGGATATTTTGTGGCTGATGTACACTTAGCGTACTATGTTCCAGATAATTTGTTCAGCGGAGCTTTTATATCTCCATATTGGACAGTAGTTCTATCAAATGGTAGAGAACATAAAGTAAGATTTTTTATTAATGCTATGACTGGATACTTGCCTAGCCAAAATGGCTTAGAGTTTAGATAGGTAGGGTGATATTATGAATTGGTCAAAAGCAAAAACTATTCTCATCATTGCCTTTATAATACTCAATGCTTACTTAATAACTCAAGTTATCAATTTGCAAGAATCAAGAATTCCAGTAAGTGAATATACAGCAGTAAATGAAAGAGTAACTAATTTGATTTTAGATAAATATCAAGTGACTCCACCTGCTGAACTACCGCTAGGGATTTCTCCAGTAGAGATGTCAGAGGTAGGATTTAGGGCTGTAGTTAAAGAAGAAATTGTAGCTAAATTATGGCCAGATAATCCTGGAGAGTGGATAGACGAGTTTATTTATTACAGTGATGGAGAATATCTCTTCATAGATGATGAAATGTTTTATTACCTTAATGAGACTTCTAGTGAGAGAAATATAGTTAATAAAGAGACTGTAATGCATCATATTGATTTAGCCTTAGGGGATCCTAATTATCTTGACATTGTAGCCCCAATAATTCGAGTAAGCTTTAGAGATGCAACAAAGCTAGATTTTGAAGGGTGGGTGCTAGAGAGCATTAACGAAACAGTCAAGGAAGAAGAAGTTTTCTATGACATTCTCTTCATTCAAGACATAGGACTTCCTGTTTATGATGCAGGTAGTTACACTAAAATTAGAATGGATGTTAACGGTGTAATTACAGGTATAAAAAGAGCAACTCTGGAAAGAAAAGAGCAAGATAGAGATCTAAGAGAAATTATCACTGATTTGTTTGATTTTAAACCTAAAGTCAAAATTATTTCTGCAACTGAAGCTTTGTTAGCACTAGTTGTTAACAAAACCTTAGAACCAGGCAGTGAGATTAAAGATATTCGCTTGGCTTACTTTGGGTTGACTGAAAGTAATCTAATTGATGACCAAGCTATGCCTGAGGCGTGGCAACTCATTCCTGTCTGGAGATTGAGAATAATGACACCTGCTGGAAAAATTCACAATTATTACCTAAATGCTTATACAGGTGAAGTTGAGAAATAGATTTTTAAGAAAATAAGCTTTGTTTTAACTGTAATTCATACATGAAAGTATGTTAAAATGTAATGTGTTGTAAAGAAAATGTATCCAGCGAAAAGAGTTGGATTGGAGGATATAATATTGGCTAGTAGACTTAGAATTAGAGGCGGAAATAAATTGAAGGGATCAATTAGTGTGGGCGGAGCAAAAAATGCAGTTGTAGCAATTATTCCAGCAACTATTTTAGCTGGGGATGTATGCACCCTTGAAAATGTCCCGCAACTTCTTGATGTCTTAAATTTTACAAAAATACTCAAACTATTAGGAGCAAGTGCTGAGTTTATTGAAGATAATACGCTCAGAGTTAATCCTAATAAAATTAATACATGGGATTCAACAGATCCAATTATGAGCGAGTTTAGAGCATCATATTATGTGCTTGGAGCACTTCTTGCTAGATTTAATAAGGCCAAAGCTTTACTCCCAGGTGGGTGTAACATTGGTCTTAGACCAATAGACCAGCATATTAAAGGTTTTGAAGCTCTTGGAGCAACAGTAGATATTAAACATGGAGTTATTACTGTAGAAGCAGA
>PWPR01000030.1 GCA_003557085.1 Clostridia bacterium
AAAGATATAGCTGTCCATTTTCTTCAAAATCTAGACTTAGCTCCATACCTAAAAGACCACCTTCTCCAATGTGTTCTACATCAAAAACTGTGTATATCTCTCCCTCATCAAGCATAACTACTCTTCCAGGTCTCTCTGTTACTAAAAACTTCCCATTAGGCAAAGCTACTATTTCCCATGGAATTTCTAAACCTTCTCCGATAACTTCAACTTTGTACTCTAAATCCTTTGTACGTAATAAAGTTTCTGATACATCGTCATCATCAGCTGGAATAACGTCATTATCTGGAGTTGGAGAAGTTTGGTTTAGAAGAGAATCCAGTCCTCCCATTTGCCAAGCTAAGAATAAAATTACCAAAAAGATAAGTAAAACCATCCATTTCTTACTCATTTGTACAATCCTCCTAGTACGTTCTAGTCAGGGTTATAACTTATTCAATCCTTATAAAAGAATAATTAAGTATTTACCTTAAAGTAAATACTTAATTAGCTTAAATATTCTTTCTTTTAAGGCAGCTATTCACTATCTTCTGCCTCTGCCAAAAAGTAAATTAGACAGATACAATAACACCACAGCGCCGCCAACAGCAACTAAAAATGTTTGAATACTAAAAGTAAGTGGGTTTGTAATGCCAAACATCCCCAGGATCCACGAACCAGCCAAAGCACCTACTATGCCAATGATAACATTCGAAATAAGGCCCACCCGTGCATTTTTACCTGTCAAAACACTGGCAGCCCACCCAGCAAATCCTCCTAAAACAATCCAAGCTATCCAACTCATATCTATTTCCTCCTTGTATTCTTTTTTCTGTCAAGTTACTAATATAATAAAATAGCCTTTTAAACTATACTATTGGTTCAATTTCATCACCTTTTTCAAATGATTCATGAAATTTTGTTTAATAAGGCGGTGTTCTTTAATAAACCTATTTTCTTTATTCTTATGTCGAAAGTCTTTTCTAAAATGCTTAGATACTGACTAAAGATAAAATGTAAGCAGCAGAACTATCTATGATTGTTAAAAAGATTGCTTACATTTAGAACAAACTCTAGCGATAAAAGCAATCTTCTTAACATTACTTTGTTTAATATTAGGTTATTAGACATACTGCATCATGTTATTGATTTCGATCTCTACTCTTAATCACTATTCGTAACTCACTGCTTGAATCACAAGTCACTAGTGTCAAAGTACGAGTTTCATATGTTGTTAATTTATCAATCTCTTCAGGTTGTATAATTATTATCTCATATATTTCGTAGGTTATTTCTCTACCTGATAGATCAGTAAGGACTATTAGATCTCCTATCTCAAGTAAGTGTACATTGCCAAAATGAACTCCTCCTTTGTAGTTATGTCCAATAACTACAAAGTTTCCTAGCTCATTCGGGTCTGGACCGCTAAACTTGTTAACTGAAATTTCAAGAAGTTCATAACTCCATTCTGATAAAACTGGTGTCTTTAAGCCAATTTTATCAATTTGTAATTTTGCAATAGTTTCATACTCTAGCTTAGATCCCTCAGATGGTTTGTACGGTACTCTCTGCTCATAGTCAACATTGATTTCTTCTTCATTAGTAGACATCCGTTCTAATGAATCCATCGTATTTGTAGGTTCTGAGTTGTCTGAGATTGATTGCAAAGTTAACACCTCTAGTTCAAACACTGACTTATCAAAGTCTTTTAGTATTTGTTGAGCAATTTCCTCATTAACCTTATTATCTATGTAGGTCGGATACGCAATGCTAACCGCAATTATTAGAAACACAGTACTAATCATAAGGGCACGATTTTTAAGTGTGAAAAAGCGTGCACCTTTCTTCTTATTCTTACTCAATTTACTCACTTATTTTCTTTTTCTTATATCCAATCATAATACTTAAAACACCCATTATTGCTACAATGCTTCCGAGAATTATTGCACTATTGTAATTTGTGTTTTGTCCTGTTTGTGGTATTACTTCAATTTTCTCATATGTATTTGTTATAACTACCATCTCAGTTTGATCTGCTATAACATCTACAGTTCTTTCACCAGTAACTGTCCATTCACTACTCATGCCAGTTCTAACTTCTGTCACACTATATGTACCAGGCAATAGGTTATCCCATGTATAAGTTTCGCCATCAGCAAAAGCGCGAGTTATAGAGAAATTATTTGGACCTGTTACTGTGATTTCAAATGTTGGTAGTTCCATATTATTAGTGTCTCCAGCTACAGCTTTACCAACAATCAATGTTCCGACTAATGATTCTTCTGCCATAGTGTAGGTATTTGTAATTATTGCTAGAGATGTTTCATCTGCTACCACGTCTATTAATCTTTCACCACTAACTTCCCACTCACTACTCAATCCAACACGACTCTCTGTTAAACTATATATGCCAGGTGTTAAGTTTATCCATGTATAAGTTTCACCATGAATAAAAGTTCTTGTTGCTGAGAAATCTTCTGGTCCTGTTAGTGTTATCTCGAATAGAGGCAAAGTCATATTGCTAATATCTCCATCGACAGATTTTCCGACAGTTATTGAACCAACTAATGGCTCTAGTGTAGCAGTGTAAGTATTAGTGACTGTAGCTAGCGATGTTTCATCTGATACTACATCAATTGTTCCTTCACCACTAACCACCCATTCATTACTAAGACCAGTATGATTCTCAGTTACGTTATATACACCAGGCACTAAGTTTACCCATGTATAAGTTTCACCATGAACAAATGATCTTGTTGCTGAGAAATTTTCTGGACCTGTTACTGTAATCTCAAATATTGGTAAAGTCATATTGCCAATATCTCCAGCTACTGTTTTTCCAACAGTTAATGATCCGACAAGTGGTGTATCTGTGGTGGTGTAGGTATTTACAATAGTAGACATTGATATATCATCTGCTATTACCTCTATAGATCCTTCTCCACTAACCACCCATTCATCACTAAGACCAATACGACTTTCTGTTACGTTGTATGTGCCAGGTGTTAAGTTATCCCATGTAAAAGTTTCCCCATCGACAAAAACTCTTGTTTCAGAAAATCCCTCTGGTCCTGTTACTGTAATTTCAAATATTGGCAAAGTCATACTACCTATATCTCCAGCCAGAGTTTTTGTTACAGTTAGAGCTCCAGATTCTTCTATTGATACAGTATTTGTGTCAAGCGTTACTGCACCATTAAGTGCTAATAGACGACCTTCAGTATCTGCACCAGTTGTTGCTGTAATAGATTCTGAAGCAAGTATATTACCTTTAAAATTAGAATTTATACCTAATGTAGCTGAAGTTCCTACCTGCCAGTATATGTTACTAGACTTAGCGCCATTTATTAATTCAACATTACTTCCAGATTCAGTAGTTAAAGTAGATCCAGCTTGGAATATAAAGACTGCATTAGGATCATTTTGTCCATCCAGTATAAGTGTTCCTGTTAGCTCAAGTGATGAAGCAGAACTATAAACACCAGGAGTTAAGGTGCTTCCGCCAAGCTCAGACCCGATGGTACTACCTATTCTACCAGCAGCATCGTTATAAGCAGCTAGTAAATCTGTTTTAGCCGATAATGCAACCGCATCAGTTATATGGATTTCTCCATTTATAGTCGCTGCTGCTTGCCCAGTAAAAGAAGTACCTGGATGCAAACCCACATCTCCATTAATCACAGTCGACCCAGTATTAGTAATTTCTGAACCAGCCAATATTGCAAAACTATCAGCTATTCCTAGATTCACCATTGTTTCATTTGCAACACTCGCCACAGGAGCTAAAAAAACAACCATTAATGAAACTATTAGTATCAAAGATATTTTTTTGCTTGGATTCTTCATTAGTATTCACTCTTTCTTAAATTAGTTTAGTTACTTCTTGAAATACAACTGATTCATTAGAATCTTATAGTCTGTGGATTTCACCTTCCCATCAATTATCAGCGTTGTTCTTCGAAATAGACATTTAGTATATCTCCATTCTACCTCTCTCCTTACTAATAAATTTATAGTAATAATTAAATTTATACTCATCATTTTTTAATTGCATATTTGCTCATCAAGTATATCCTGATGAAGTTTTACCTTTAAGGTTAATTAAAAGAGGTAGAAAATACTTATAGTAATACCTCCGTTTTAACCTAGTTGAATAGATAATACTTACATACTATTAAAAGTAAAATTTTCAAATATATGATTAAATCAAAATTATACATCCTACCTTTTAGAGTCTCTTATTGTTAGATCGGAAGAGCGTC
>PWPR01000212.1 GCA_003557085.1 Clostridia bacterium
GCCAGATTCAGTTTTTTTGACATTGCTAATGTTGGGAGTAGCTAAAAGCTGTGGATTTAAGCTTCATCTTGTACACCTAGATCATTGCTTGAGAGGACAAGACTCCATAGATGACTCCTTATTTGTGAGAAGTCTAGCTGAGAAGAGTTCTATTTCTTGCAAAATTAAGAGAGTTAATATTCCAAGAATAATGAAAGGTGAAAAAGGATCAAGCCAAGAAATATGCAGAAAGTATAGAATGGAATTTTTTAGTCAGGAAATTAAGAGAATAAAAGCCTTTGGTATTGCACTTGGTCATAACAAGGGAGACCAAGTTGAAACAGTTTTAATTAATTTGATTAGAGGTTCAGGACTTAATGGCTTAGCAGGGATGAAGTCTATTGAGAATAAGGACAATTATACTGTTTATAGACCTATATTAAATGTTTTAAGAGAAGATATTGAGAGAATATTGCGTGAAGAGAATCAAAACTATAGAGTAGACAGCTCAAATTTAGAAGATGATTACACAAGAAATCATATCAGAAACAATCTTTTGCCATTCCTTAAGGAAAATTATAATCCTAATATTATAGATACACTTTTTAATACTGCAGAGATTATTAAGAATGACAATGACTTTTTAAATGATTATGTTAGTAAGCTATATAACAATATTTTTCAGGAGAACAATGGACTTCTTAAGGCTAATGCAGATAAAATTTTAAATAAAAGTAAAGCATTGCAAGCGCGCTTACTAAGGCATGCTTATGAGAAACTTGTAGGAAGTTTAGAAATGATTACATATAAGCATAGCAATGATATGATTGATGTGGTAAAATCTGCCCATGGGTTTGAGGTTAGCTTACCAAATAGAATTGTCATTAAAAGAGTATACGAGGAACTTTGGATATATCAACAAGATCATTTTGAGCAAGAAACATTACCTAGGTGTAAGCTTGAACTGAATGAAATAGTTTATTATCACGATGTTAAGCTAAAAGCTTATAAGCTTGAGAGAGAAGAGTTTGATTATGATAATGCTTATTATTATGACTACGATAAAATAGAGTTCCCTTTACATATACGCACACGAGAAGCTGGTGATAGATTCAATCCTTATGGTATGAATGGTAGCAAGAAGATAAAAGATTATCTAATTGACGAAAAAGTACCATATCAAACGAGAGATGCAATTCCTTTATTAGTTGATAATAAAGGAGAGATTTTAGCTGTAATAGGCTTGAGGCGATCAAATAGAGCTCTTGTGGATAAAAATACTCAAAATATATTTAAGCTTGACATTTTGGAGGTGCCAAATTGGAAAAAGATATAAGTAAAATATTAATTACTGAGAAAGAAATTCAAGAAAAAGTTAAAGAAATGGGTAAAATCATTAGTCTAGACTATAAGGGAAAAGAAGTTCTCTTGATTTGCGTATTAAGAGGGTCCATCATGTTTACTGCAGACTTAATGCGTCATATTACTGTTCCAGTGATAGTTGATACAATTGCAGTTAGTAGCTATGGAGATCAAACAAAGTCTAGTGGTGTAGTGCGGCTCCTGAAGGATTTGGATGAAGATATTACTAATAAGCATGTTCTGATAGTAGAAGACATTGTTGATAGTGGACTTACATTGAAGTACTTAAGAAAAGTACTACAACAAAGGAGACCAGCTTCTATTAAGGTTTGTACATTGCTTAACAAGCAAGAGAGAAGAGTCCATGATGCAAGTCCAGATTATTACGGTTTCATTATACCTGATGAGTTTGTTGTTGGATATGGATTAGACTATGATGAGCACTATAGGCAGCTGCCATTTATAGGCATATTAGACAGTAAAATTTATAAAGACTAATAATCTTAATTAAATAATTGTTAGTTATGAGTTGCTATGATAGAATATAGTAGAGTTTTTAGGAATTAGAGAGGAGGACACTGCGTTTGAACAAAAGAGTTCGCACAGCTAGTGTTTATATATTATTAATAATTATCGCTTTATCTCTTATAAATTATTTTACTTTGACTGGAGATGAAGTATCACGTCCAGATTATATGACTTTCAATAAACAGGTTGAAAATGGGATGGTACATTCTTTAGTCATCGAAGGTAATCAAGGTAGAGGTGAATATACGGATGGATCTGAGTTTGAAATTTATTTACCTCCAGAAGATGAAGCTTTACGTACTTTAATGAAAGAGAAAATACCAAGGCTAGAGTACAAGCCTTCACCTGGTGCTCCATGGTGGACAGTTGCTTTATCTTATGTATTACCATTTGTTTTAATTATAGGTATTTGGTTTTTCTTCATTAACAGGTCGCAAGGTGGCGGCAGTAAAGCTATGAGCTTTGGTAAAAGTCGGGCAAAATTGCACGAAGGAACTAGGTCAAAAATTACCTTTGAAGATGTTGCTGGCTATGAAGAAGTTAAAGATGAGCTTACAGAAATAGTGGCTTTTCTAAAGAAGCCGGGTAAGTTTATTGAAATGGGAGCAAGAATACCTAAAGGAATATTGTTATATGGACCTCCTGGAACAGGAAAAACATATATGGCAAGAGCTGTTGCAGGAGAAGCAGGAGTACCATTTTTTAGTATAAGTGGTTCTGATTTCGTGGAAATGTTTGTTGGTGTTGGAGCTTCTAGAGTAAGAGATATGTTTGAGAATGCAAAGAAAAGTGCACCTTGCATTTTGTTTATTGATGAAATAGATGCAGTAGGAAGACATAGAGGTGCTGGTTTAGGTGGAGGACATGACGAGAGAGAGCAGACACTTAATCAGTTGCTTGTGGAGATGGATGGTTTTGAGATTAATGAGAGCGTAATAATTATGGCTGCCACAAATAGGCCAGACATTTTAGACCCAGCTTTACTTAGACCAGGAAGGTTTGACAGGCAGACTTTTGTTGGGAGACCAAATATAAAAGAGAGAGAAGCAATCTTAGCTATTCATAGTAAGAAAAAGCCTTTAGCTGATGATGTAGTGCTTAATGTTTTAGCTAGAAGCACTCCTGGATTTACAGCAGCAGATTTAGAAAACTTATTAAATGAAGGTGCTTTGTTAGCTGCTAGAAGTAATAAAAACATAATTGAAATGGAAGATCTTGAGGAAGCTATAAGCAGAGTAATGGCTGGGCCTCCAAAGAAGATCAGAGTAGATAATGAAAAAAGCAGAAAAATAACTGCATATCACGAAGCAGGACATGCTATTGTAGGGCATTACATGCCTCATATGGATCCTATTCATACAATAACTATTGTCCCACGTGGTAAAGCCGGTGGATTTACTATGGCACTTCCAAAAGAAGATGTGAGTTACGTAACAAGATCTGAGTTTTATGATAGGATTGCTTATGCACTTGGTGGTAGAATAGCAGAGAAGCTTATTTTTGATGATATTACTACTGGAGCTAGCGACGATCTAAGAAGAGTTTCTGAAATGGCTAGGGCTATGGTAACTGAGTATGGAATGAGTGAAAAACTTGGTCCGATAACCTACGGGCAAAAGTCAGATGAAGTTTTCTTAGGTAGAGATATTGCTAGAGAGCATATGCATAGTGATGAGATTTCTGCATTAATAGATGATGAAGTTCAAAACATTGTGCAAATTGGCTATAAACGAGCTGAAGATGTATTGACTGAATATATGGATCAATTGCATGCAGTAGCTCAGGAGTTATTAGACAATGAAATTCTTAAAGCTGAGGACTTCCTTAGATTTGTTGATGATAAGCCAAAAATAAGAACAAAGTATGAAACTATTTAATAAAAAGCCAGCTTATGCTGGTTTTTTTGTTCTTAATATCCTAAATCTTTGTTATAATACAGTAAGTTAATAATCTCAAAAAGGGGTTGTCAAGCGTGGGAAATAATGAACTACCTTTTCCATACACAGTCAAGGAAATTGACTTAAAAAAATATGCACGTATGCCAGTTAGAACGCATCTTATTCAAGCTGGAGAAAATATTGTGGAAGTTGTTGTTAAGTATACAAAAGATATTGTGAATAATGATGATATTGTCTTCATAAGTGAAAAAGCGACAGCTGCTAGCCAAGGACGAGCGTATTATTTGCATGAGATAGAACCTGGTTTTTTTGCCATTTTCCTTTCAAAGCATGTTAAGAAGGTTCCTTACGGCATAGGTTTAGGTTGTCCACACTCAATGCAGATGGCTATTCAAGAATGTGGCCTAATCAGAATACTTTTTGCAGCTGCTGTACATGTAGTTAGTAAAGTTCTTCTTAAAAGAGATGGTGATTTCTATAGAGTTGCTGGTAAGCAAGCAGCATTGATTGATGGCCCTGTGGCTTATGCAATCCCACCTTTTAATAAGATGGTTGTTTTAGGTCCTAAAGATCCAGAAGGCATAGCCAGAAGAATTTCTCAAGAAATAAACTGCCGTGTCTGTATAGTAGATGTCAATGATATTGCAGGTGCATGGGTTATAGGCTCTTCGGAAGGTCTAGATGAGAAGCTTGTTGAAGTTATATTAGACGATAATCCGCTAGGTCAAACTGATGAGCAAACCCCTTTAGGTATAATTAGAAGGCTTTCATAAAATTAAATCTTTCCAAAAACTTTATTTAAATATTTTATGAAAAGTCTTTTAGTGTTATAATAAAAATGTTAATTATTAATAGGAGGTAATAGGATGAAAAGTGATGTTCAAATTGCTCAAGAAGCAAAAATGGAACCAATTGATCAAATAGCACAGCAAATAGGTATTAATGAAGATGAACTAGAATTATATGGTAAGTATAAAGCTAAAGTAAACCTTAAAATTTGGGATAGAATTAAAGATAATAAAGATGGTAAACTTATTCTTGTTACTGCAATAACACCTACTCCAGCTGGTGAAGGAAAAACTACTACAACTATTGGCTTAGGGCAAGCGCTTGCAAAGCTTGGTAAGAAGACAATGATGGCAGTTAGAGAACCTTCTCTGGGACCATGTATGGGTATGAAAGGTGGAGCTGCTGGTGGAGGATATTCTCAAGTAGTTCCTATGGAAGACATAAATTTACACTTTACAGGGGATATTCCTGCGATTCAAACAGCTCATAATTTATTATGTGCTATGCTGGATAATCACTTATATAGAGGAAATAAGCTCAAGATAGATCCTAGAAATATTGTTATCAATAGAGTAATGGATATGAATGAAAGAGCTCTGAGAGATATTGTTGTTGGCCTTAATAATAATGGATTAACAAGAGAAGTTCACTTTGATATTACTGTTGCATCTGAAGTAATGGCAATATTGTGCTTAGCCTCAGATCTTCAAGATTTAAAGATGAGATTAAGTAAAATGATTGTAGCGTTTAATACAGATGGTGATCCAGTTACTTGTGGTGATTTAAATGCACAAGGCGCAATGGCTTTACTATTAAAGAACGCTATTAACCCTAATCTTGTGCAGACATTAGAGCATGTTCCTGTATTTATACATGGAGGTCCTTTTGCTAATATTGCACACGGTGCTAACAGCATTGTTGCATCAAAGATAGGAATCAAACTAGCAGATTACTTTGTCACAGAAGCAGGATTTGGTGCGGACTTAGGTGCTGAGAAATTCTTTGACATAAAATCTAGATTTGCAGGATTTAAACCTGATGCTGTAGTCTTAGTTGCTACAATAAGAGCCTTGAAAATGAATGGTGGAGTAGCAAAGAAAGACTTAGATGAAGAAAATATTGAAGCACTAAGAGAAGGTTTTGCTAATTTGGAACGTCATGTAGAAAACATTAAGAAGTTTGGCTTAACTCCTGTGGTAGCAATCAACAGATTCCCATCTGATACCGAAAAAGAGATAGCAGTAGTGGATGAAGTGTGTAATAAGCTTGGTGTGAGAGTTGCACTTTCTGAAGTATTTGCTAAAGGTGGAGATGGTGGCGTAGAATTAGCTAAAGAAATTATTGAAGTAATTGAAGAAGGTAAAGCTAACTTCAAGCCTTTATATGAAGATGAGTTACCACTAGATAAGAAAATCGAAAAGATTGCTAAAGAAATTTATAGAGCAGATGGAGTTATTATTAACAAAAAAGCTCGTAATAAGCTAAAGTCATATGAAAAGCTTGGCTATGGCAATTTCCCAATTTGCATGGCTAAGACTCAGTACTCTTTCTCTGATAATCCTAAACTGGTTAATGCACCAGAAGGTTTTAAAATAAGAATTAGAGATGTTAGAGTTTCTGCCGGGGCTGGCTTTATCGTAGCTTTAGCAGGGTCAATAATGACCATGCCAGGCTTGCCTAGCGTACCTGCTGCAGAAAATATGGATATCAAAGAAGATGGTACAATAGTAGGCTTGTTCTAAAACATAAAGCAAATCTCCTAAACTTTTTAGTTTAGGAGATTTTTATCTTACTAAGAAAATTAAGAGACTGGCTACAACTATGGTGGTAAACACAGATGTAAAGTTATAAACTCTTTTGGCATATATGTTTAATATCAAAGTATAAATAGGGATTAATACTAAACCATTTAGAATCGAAAATAAGTTTAGAGCTTTGCCACTTATCAAAATATATGCAAAATATACTAAAACTGCAAAAGCTATTATGAATGCATTTTCATGTTCAAGTGCATTAAACTCTCTCAAAATAAAAGGGATGAAACCAAAGACTACAAATGACATCCAAAAGAATGAAGTAATCATGAATATAGAGCTTTCAAGTCCTAAATCAAATGAAAATTGACTTAAAGTTATAGAGGTGTTGCCAAAAATCAAATAAGTCATAAAGCCAATAATTGCAGGTATAATGAGCGAGTCTCCCATATTGAAATTAACTAGCCTGAGATCATAGGGATTTTTCTTATCAATATATAACAAATGATATATTACATATGCTAATGATGACATTAAAAGAATCTGAACAGTTATTAAATCAATATCTAATGATAATAGTGCTAGCCAAGCTATTGTAGAGATTATAATTACTTGTAAAGGACGATAGCTAATAAAATGAACATCTAGACTCCTATTGGGCTCTGGTGCAGCTCTAGATTCTGTCAGTAAAATCACAATAAACCCAATTGCAATGGCAAACAAGATATGTATAAAAGCTGTTAGATAAAACATCCCATAATTTAAGACAGTACTTGCTTCACTCACAATATTGGAAAATTCTCCATTTTCATAAATTACGATATTGCCCTTCTCTTCACTCATAGGGTAGTATTTCCTGCCTATTGGTAACTCAAGAAAAGCAGTGGTCTTTAATGCATACTTTAGAGCATTATTTGCTGTGTCAATAAAGAACTCTTCATCAGTCCTATGCAAGTATAAGTTACCTACTATTTCATAATACTCATCTTCTTGTAAAAATAAATAGGTTTCATTGGCTTGATAGACTTGGTCACCATAAGCTATCTGACCTTGTGCAAACAAAGCAAAGCCTAATGGGTTGTTATTCATTTCTATTGGCACAAGAAATCCTTTACTTGGAAAAGACAAGAGGTAGCCAGATTGCAATCTGTAATTAATTCGATCAAAAGCCATAATCGAGCCTGCTTCTAAGTCCTCCGATAAGAAACCTTTGGTTTGGGGTAGTATTAATAATAGTATGTTCCCTATTACCAGGATTAAGATTATAGTAAAAATCATGTAAAATTTATGCTTAAATGCTAGTTTGTCTAACTGCAAAATACCATCTCCTTTATAATTAATTAGAAAATCTATCTAAACTGGTTGCCATTGACAATAAGATGTCTTATGCTAAAATGAGTTGTGGCAAGTAATACAGTAATGAAGGTGGAGAATATGAATAAAAGTATGACTCAACAGTATTATAAAGAAATAAATAGATTAAAGAAAGAAAGAAATGCAATAATTTTAGCACATTACTATCAAAGACCAGAAGTGCAAGATATTGCTGACTATGTAGGAGACTCATTTGGGCTGGCGCAGAAAGCTGCAGAAAGCGATGCAGACGTGATTGTTTTCTGTGGAGTGCACTTTATGGCAGAAAGTGCTGCTATTCTAGCTCCAAGTAAAAAAGTCCTTTTACCCGAAGAAGGGGCAGGGTGTCCTATGGCAGATATGGCTGATGCTGAGGACTTAGTAAAGCTTAAAAAGAGAAACCCAGATGCAGTAGTAGTATCTTACGTTAATACAACTGCAGCTGTTAAGGCTGAGAGTGATTATTGTTGTACATCTTCAAATGCAGTTAAAATATTTAATATGATTGAAGTTGATAAAGATATCATTTTTGTTCCTGATAAAAATCTTGGTGATTATGCAGCTAAGCAAGCTAATAGAGAAGTTATTTTATGGCCAGGGTATTGTAATACCCATGATGCAGTTTTAGCGGAAGACATTATAGAAATTAAGAATAAATACCCTGATGCAAAAGTTGTGGCACATCCTGAATGTAGGCCTGAAGTTTTAGAAATTTCAGATTATGTTGGTAGTACAGCTAAAATGATTAGGTTTATCAGTGAAACAGATTATAAGCAATATATAGTTGTAACAGAGATGGGATTGTTACATCCATTAAGGAAGGATAACCCTGAAAAAGAACTTATCTTAGCTTCTAAGAAATTAGTTTGCCCAAATATGAAGTTAACAACTTTGTCAAAATTAGTTAAGTCTTTAGAAGATCTAACCCCAGTAATAAAGGTAGATGAAGAAACTGCTAAAAAAGCAAGAGTTGCTCTAGAAAGAATGTTAAAGGTAATTTAAATGGATGTCAGTTATCTTGTAAATTTTGACAAACAGTCTGCTTTGGAAGAACAAACCTCATTAATTGTATTGGGAAGCGGTGTTGCTGGCTTATATACTGCATATAAAGCTGCTAAGTTAGGAAGTGATGTAGTAATTATCACTAAAAATTGGCAAGAAAGTAATACAAGGTATGCACAGGGTGGCATTGCTGCTGTTTTAGACCAAATTAATGATTCTTACAATGATCATATTAGAGATACCATTGAAGCTGGGAAAGGTTTGTGTAATGAAGAGGCAGTAGAAATAATGGTTAAAGAAGGCCCTGCCTTGGTTGACGAGCTGATGGCAATAGGTACTCATTTTGACAAAGAAAATGGGGAGATCCATCTAACAAAAGAAGGTGGACACAGTCACAGAAGAGTTTTGCATAGTGATGGCGATCAAACAGGAAGAGAAATCGCAAGATCATTACAAGATGCTGTTATGGATAATCCAAGAATCAAAATTGTTACAGGATTTGCGATAGATTTATTGGTAGATAAAGATAGATGTGTTGGTGTTTTATGTGAAGTTGAAGATTCATTAATAATATATAGAAGTAAAGCTACTGTTATTGCAACCGGAGGTCTAGGGCAAATATATCTTAATACAACTAATCCAGAGGTGTCTACTGGCGATGGTTTAGCAATGGCCTATAGAGCTGGAGCTAAAATGATGAACATGGGACTAGTTCAATTTCACCCAACTGCATTGGCATATAAAGGTATGCCAAAATTCTTAATATCAGAAGCTGTTAGGGGAGAAGGGGCTGTACTTGTTAACAAAAATGGAACCAGGTTTATGGAAGAAATATATGCAAGGGCAGAACTTGAGCCACGCGACATAGTTGCTAAAGCCATTGTTAAAGAGATAGAATCTACTAAGTGTAATGCTGTGTATTTAGATATCAAAAGACTAAGAGATAAAGGAATAAATTTTAGTGAGAGATTTCCATTCATAAGCAAGACTTTGTCAGATTATGGGATTGACCATGAAGAAGGACTTATTCCTGTTGCGCCTGCAGCACATTATCTAATGGGAGGAATAGCTGTAGACCTTAATGGGAGAACATCACTAAAAGGTTTATATGCATCTGGTGAAGCTGCTTGTGCTTCATTGCATGGCGCAAATAGATTAGCTAGTAATTCATTGCTAGATGGCCTTGTCTTTTCAAATAGGATAGCACTTGATTTTATTGCTAAGTATAACGATAATGTAATTGAAGACTTAAATATTGAGTATATAATAAGTAGAGTAGAGCGTGATTACAAATATAAAGATATTAGAAGAATTATTAAAGAGACAATGTGGAACAGTGTTGGTTTGATTAGGAGTAAAGAATCATTAGAAAATGCTCTGACTGAGTTAGGATACTGTGCGCCATATTTATGGCAAGAGCACCACACAATTGAAGACTATGAGACAGTAAACATGTTAAATGCTGCTATATTAGTAACACGATCTGCATTATGGCGAAAAGAAAGTCGCGGTAGTCATTATCGAGAAGATTATCCGAGAGCTTATCCAAAATATAAGGAGCCAGATGTAATTAGGAGGTAAATGATGTTAAACAGAATTATTATAGAGCCAATAGTGAGAAGAGCTTTATTAGAGGATATAGGTAGTGGCGATTTAACCACTATTTCCATAATTCCAGAAGAGCTGTCAGCAAAAGCAATAATCCATGCTAAAGAGAATGGAATTTTAGCAGGCATGCCATTGGTTAAAGAGGTTTATCGTATGATAGATGAGGGAGTCAGAGTTGAAGTTTTACGCAGCGAAGGTTCTGAAATTGAAGCTGGAACTACAATTGCTGAAATTACTGGAAAAGCAAGATCAATTTTAACAGGAGAAAGAGTAGCTTTAAACTTTTTACAGCGAATGTCAGGAATCGCAACTAAAACAAGAAACATGGCTGAGCTAATAAAGTATTATGATTGCCATCTTACAGATACAAGAAAGACTACTCCAGGACTTCGCTTATTAGAGAAATATGCTGTGCAAACAGGTGGTGGAAGGAATCATAGATTTGATCTGTCAAACAGTATTTTAATAAAAGATAATCATATAGAGGTGAGCAATGGAATCCAAAATGCAGTAGCAGCTGCTAGAAGATTTATTGGTCATACTACCAAAATCGAAGTAGAGGTAAAGAATCAAAAAGAGATTATTGAGGCATTAGAGTCTGGCGCCGATATTATCATGTTAGATAATATGAGTATTGAAGAGATGCAAGAAGCTGTTGATTTAATAGGTAATAAAGCTATAATTGAAGCTTCAGGTAATATAGATGAGAACAATATTAAGGAAGTAGCTTGCACAGGTGTTAACTATATATCCTCTGGAAGCTTAACTCATAGTTACTCTTCTTTAGATATTAGCATTAACATTGCTTATGAAAAGAAAAAATAAGTTGGATTATCTTAGGCTGTCAGAAACTCTTGGCAGTCAACTTTTTTATTTTGACAAAGTTGACTCAACCATGAATGAGGCCAGAAACTTGATAAATAACCATAAACTTAAGGATGGAGCAATAATTCTCGCTGAGACTCAAAGTGGAGGAAAAGGGAGAAGAGGGAGAGCTTGGGACTCTCCAAAAGGTGGAGTCTGGTTAACTTATGTAATAACTCCCTTCTTAGATAGAGAGCAGTATCCTTTATATACATTAATGAGTGCTGTCGCTATTACTGAGTTATTAATTGGTAGCTTTCCTTGTCAGATTAAATGGCCAAACGATATTATTCTACATGAGAAGAAACTTTGTGGCATTGCTGTTGACTTAGTTGTAAATAGGAAAGATTATCTTAGTATTGGTATAGGGATAAATGTGTATAATGAAGTGATTGACACGGGTATTAAGATAGCTGATTTCAAAAGATTAGACATAAATGATTTAGTGATTAATTTAGTGAAATCCTTAGAAAATTATAAAGAGGTATTGGAAGCTACACCTCATAAAATTCTTGATTTGTGGAGAAAGTATAACAACACTTTAGATAATGAGGTGATTGTCTATCCAGCAGATAAATCAGCACCTTATAGAGCAAAAGCTCTAGATATCGCTCCAGATGGCTCCTTGATTGTACAATCTAATGGAGAGCTGAAGAATATTTTAGCTGCTGATGTTTCATTAAGGGTAAAACGGGATGGTGAAAATGGAAACTAAAATATTAAGCTCTGATATAAACTCAATATTGTTAGCTGCAAAACTCATTAGTTCTAATGAAATCATAGGATTCCCTACTGAAACAGTTTATGGGTTAGGAGGCAATGCCTTTTCAGAAGAGGCAGTAAGAAAAATTTTCACTGCCAAGAATAGGCCCGCAGATAATCCTTTAATCGTGCATATTTCTAGCCTTAAGCAGTTGGATGATGTAGCAAATGCTTATTCAGACTTAGCAAAGAAGTTAATGGCTTCTTTTTGGCCAGGCCCACTATCGTTAATCTTAAAAGCCAAAGATTGTGTTCCTAAGATCGTAACAGCAGGGCTTGATACAGTTGCCGTACGAATGCCTGCCCATCCAGTAGCAAGAGATTTAATAAGTAAAGCTAAAGTCCCTATAGCTGCACCTAGTGCCAATATATCTGGAAAGCCAAGTTCTACAACAGCAAATCATGTGTATGAAGATTTTAAAGGAAAGATACCGCTAATTATTGATGGCGGTGAATGTCAGTTTGGTTTAGAAAGCACTGTAGTAGCGGTTGACAAGGAGATTACTATATTAAGGCCTGGTGCAATAACTAAAGAAATGTTGGAAAGTTTTGCAAATGTTAATTATGACATTTATCAAAACAATGGGGCGCCAAGGTCTCCTGGAGTCAAGCATCCACATTACCATCCCAATGCCAGAATAGTCTTACTAAAAGGTTCTAAAAGGGAGATAAGGCAAAAAGCCATCTTGCAACAAGGGAGCCATGTAGGGTTTTTTGGGAGAAGTGAGTTGTTTGAGGGGCTTAGTTGCAAAACTAAAGGCTTGTTAGAAGAGGATAATTTTCTATATACCTATGCTGAGAAGTTGTATGCTTTTTTTAGAGAATGTGATTACTTAGGAGTAGAAACAATAGTTATTCACGAAGTAGCAAAACTAGGGCTTGGACATGCTATAATGGATAGGATTACAAAAGCAGCAGATGAAATTGTCTAGGAGAGAGAAAGATGAAGAAGTTGATATTTGTATGTACAGGTAACACATGCAGAAGTAGTATGGCAGAAGAAATTGCAAGAGGAATATTTGTTAAGGAGCAGTTGCAAGATCTGTGGTCTGTTGAATCCGCAGGTGTGGCAGCATCTGATGGTCAAGATGCCAATGAAAATGCTATAGAGGCTCTCAAAGCATATGGATTAGATTTATCTACTCATAAAAGCAGGCGGATACCTGATAATATTAATGAATATGATTTGATTTTAGCTATGACGAATAATCATAAGAGAGTCTTAATAGATTATTTTATGGTAGATAAAGACAAAGTATATACTTTAAAGGAATATGCTTTCGCGGAAGATGAAGATATTGTGGACCCTTTTGGAAGGGATTTAGCCACTTATCAAGAAACAGCAAGAGAATTGTATGAAGCAATCTCAGTGGTGGCTAAAAAGATTAAAAAATTAGTTTAGATGTTTGCCTGAGTTAAGGGCATACGATATAATGATATATGGCTAATAGAAAATGGAGTTGGTATTGTGAATAAGATTTATATAGGTGCAGATCATGGTGGATTTGAACTAAAGGAGCAAATAATAGGTTATCTAACTGACCTAGGCTATGAAGTTAAAGATGTTGGTGTTTTCAATACAGAGTCTGTTGATTACCCAGACTACGCAAATGAAGTTGCACAAAAGGTAATAGTTGATAATTGTCTAGGAATACTTATTTGCGGTACAGGTGTAGGTATGGCTATAGCAGCAAATAAAATTAAGGGTATTAGGGCTGCAAACATAAGCGATGTATTTTCTGCTAAAATGTTAAGAGCCCACAACAATGGCAACATTCTATGCTTGGGTGCAAGGACTGTCGGTCTTGAACTGCATAAGGAAATCGTCAATGCGTTTCTAAGTGCTGATTTTGAGGGAGATAGACATCAAAGAAGAGTTGATAAAATAGTTGCTTTAGAAAATTAAACAAGAAATTTTAGGAGGACATGTAAATGAGTTATTTAGAAAAGGTTGATCCAGCAGTTGCCAAGTCCATTGAAAATGAGCTTGGTAGACAAAGAGACAAGATTGAGCTAATTGCCTCAGAAAACTTTGTTAGCAGAGCAGTGCTTGAAGCACAAGGCAGTATTATGACTAATAAGTATGCAGAAGGATATCCAAATCGCAGATATTATGGCGGTTGTGAGTATGTAGACGTGGCTGAAGACCTAGCTAGAGATAGAGCTAAGGAATTATTTGGCGCTGAGCATGCAAATGTGCAACCTCATTCAGGTTCAGGTGCTAACATGGCTGTATATATGGCTTTTTTAGAGCCTGGTGATACAATTTTAGGCATGAGCTTAGACCATGGTGGACACTTAACACATGGATCACCAGTTAACTTCTCAGGAATTTTATATAATATAGTTGCCTATGGTGTTGATGTCAAAACAGGCAAGATAGATTATGAAGAAGTTAGAGAGAAAGCTTTGGAATGTAAGCCTAAGTTGATTTTAGCTGGAGCATCAGCATACTCTAGAGCAATAGATTTTGCTAAGTTCAGAGAGATTGCAGATGAAGTCGGTGCATACTTAATGGTAGACATGGCTCATATTGCTGGTTTAATAGCAGCTGGTTTACATCAAAATCCTGTTCCTTATTCAGATTTTGTAACAACAACAACCCATAAAACTTTAAGAGGGCCTCGTGGCGGTATGATTCTTTCAAAGAAGAAATATGCAAAGAAAATTGACAAAATGATTTTCCCAGGCATACAAGGCGGTCCACTAATGCATGTAATCGCTGCTAAAGCAGTATCTTTTAAAGAAGCACTAAGTCCAGAGTTTAAAAGCTATCAACAGCAAGTTATCGATAATGCAGCTGCTTTAGGAAAAGCACTAATGGAAAGAGGCATTGATATTGTTTCTGGTGGAACTGATAACCACTTATTACTTATAGATCTAAGAAATAAAGGATTAACAGGAAAAGATGTAGAGCATTCTCTTGATGAAGTAGGGATAACTACAAATAAGAATACTGTTCCAGATGATCCACAAAGTCCTTTTGTAACAAGTGGAATTAGAATTGGCACACCAGCTATGACATCAAGAGGTTTGGGCACAGAAGAAATGAAAGAAATTGCAAATATGATTGCAGACGTAGTTGAAAATATGGACAACGAAGCTGCTTTAGCTGGAGTTGCTAAAAGAGTTAAAGATCTTTGCAACAGATTCCCGCTTTACGCTTAGGATCTGCACTAAATAATTGTAATAGATTAGCCCGCCAAAAATGGCGGGCTTTGTAATACTAATTTGGAGGATTATAAATGGGAAAAATATTCGAGATGACGCATCCTTTAATTTTACATAAGCTCACTTATATTAGAGATGAAAATACCGGCAACAAGAATTTTAGAGAACTAGTGGAAGAAGTTTCAATGCTAATGGCTTATGAAGCAACAAGAGATCTTGAACTAATAGAGTGTGAAGTTAAAACTCCTGTTGCAAAGACAAAATCGAAAGTGCTAGCAGGTAAAAAGCTAGGTATTGTTCCTATATTAAGAGCTGGTTTAGGCATGGTAGAAGGAATTATAAAAATAGTTCCTCATGCTAAAGTCGGCCATATAGGATTGTATAGAGACCCAGAAACTCTTAAGCCAGTATCATATTATTGTAAGCTACCAATTGATATTAGCGAAAGAGAAATTATTGTAGTAGATCCAATGTTAGCTACAGGTGGATCAGCAGTTGCAGCTATAAGAAAAATAGAAGAGCATAATCCAAAAGGTATAAAGCTTATGATATTAATAGCTGCGCCAGAAGGCATTGCTGAGGTGCAAAAAGAGTGCCCTGATGTTGACATATACGTGGCAGCTATAGATGAAAAACTTAACGACCATGGATATATTGTGCCAGGTCTAGGCGATGCAGGCGATAGGCTTTTTGGTACTAAATAATGAATAGACCAAATTGGGATGAATATTTTGCTGGCATTACTAACCTA
>PWPR01000043.1 GCA_003557085.1 Clostridia bacterium
ACGATATATAAAAGGAAAGATGGGTTGTGGTGTGGCCAGATTTCTTTAGGTTATGATCCTAAGACAGGTAAAATCATTAGAAAAACTTTTTATGGTAAAAAAAGCAAAGTTGTTCAAAACAAAATGAATGAAGCAAAAGCTAAGTATATGATTGGTAACTTAAGAGAGAATACTAGAATAACTCTTGATGAATGGCTTAAAACATGGCTTGAAATCTATAAAAAGCCTAATCTAAAAGTAAATACATATAGCTCTTATAGCAACCTTATAGAAAGCAAAATAGCACAAAGTATAGGCTATATAAAACTAAAGAATCTAAGATCTACTCATATTATAAACTTGTTGAATGAGCTAACAGAACAAGGCTATACAAGAACTGTGTCTTATGTAAAGACATTACTTCATGGAGCACTCAAACAAGCTGTTAGAGAGTCTTTAATAGATAAGAATCCTGTTGAATACATTGAAGTGCCTAAGAAGTCTAAGAAAAACGACCGATTCAAAGTTGATAGGCTTGATGTTTTGGATAAAGAGCAGCAGCAGCTGTTTGTGAATGCATTAAAAAATGAATATTATGAAACTTTCTTTTTAACTCTTCTTTATACTGGAATGAGAAAGAGTGAAGCTCTTGGATTAAAGTGGAGTAACATTGACTTTGATAATAGAGCTATAAATGTAGAAGACACCGTAGTGTTTACTGATGAAGGAATGGTAGAGCAACTTAATGATACAAAGACAGAATCAAGTAAAAGAACTATTCCTATATTAGATAAGCTAATTTTTTACTTAAAGAAGCACAAACTAAGCCAGGCAGAACTAAAACTTAAAGTTGGCCAAGTATATGTAGATGAAAGATATGTTTTTGCATCTTATACTGGAAAACCTTATCATGACAGAAATATTAGGAGAGCTTTAAACAGAATTACTAGAAATGCAGGCCTTGGTCACTTTACACCTCACACATTAAGACATACTTTTGGAACAAGGTTAATGGAGTCAGGTGTTCAGCCAACAGTCATACGTGATTTATTAGGTCATTCTGACATAAGAACTACTTTACAAATATATACTCATACAACTGAAGATTCGAAAGAGAAAGCTATTGAAATCATGGCTAAATCACTACAAATTTAGTAGTTTATAATTTTATTGCAGTAAAATTGCAGTAAAATTCTTTTTTCAACACAAAAAAACGTTGCAGACAACACTTGATTTATGTTGTAACTACAACGTTTTTTAATTGGTGGAGATAAGCGGGCTCGAACCGCTGACCTCTTGACTGCCAGTCAAGCGCTCTCCCAGCTGAGCTATACCCCCATGTGCTGCATTATATTATATTGAAATGTTTTACATGTGTCAACTTGCAAATTATACTGAAATTCTAATTAATAAACTGTTTTATAGCTTCAACAACTTTGCTGTGTTGTTCCTCCCTAGTAATTAAGGCAGATAAATCTCCATTTTGTTCACCATAATATCCAAAGTTCGCGTGATTTCCACCTTGTATGACAATAAACTGTGTCTCTGACGGCAATAAACTTCTTCTACTATCAAAATCTTCTTTTGATATCAATCCATCTCTATCAGCATATATAATTAAAAACTTATTACTATAATCTGATAGATCAGTATTATTAGATGGATATGATGCAAGAAATATTAGTCCTTGGACATTACTAGGATTTCTCTTTAAATACTCAGCTGCCATAGCACCTCCAAGTGAATGGCCAGCAAGATACCAGTGTTCAATATCCTCATTTTTCATTATTTCATCAGCTTTATTAATGCCAAAAAATGCAAAGTTAATGAAAAAATCTGGTATAAAAACAGTATAACCTTCTAATGAAAGATTCACTGCTAAAGGAACATAAGCTTTAGCTGGGACTCTAGCACCAGGATACACTATAATCCCGATAGATTGATTAGTTGTACCAATTCTCCAATAATCATCAAGTTGAATAATCTCCGAATTACTTGCTATGATATCATCTACTTCCTCCATTACACTAAGAGGTTTAATGTAGAAAAAAAATCCTACTACACCAATTAGAATAATTAGTGCAATTACTCTTTTTTTAGTCATTATTGCATATTTCTAAGCCATAGTTGTAAGCCTTTTGGAGAGCTGCTTTATCATTTAAAACTTCTCCTTTTGAGTGAGCAGTAACAACTAAAGGCTGATTGTTTATCATCTCTAAGTACGAAAATGCCATCTCAAACATAAGTATTGTAGGAATAGCAGTCTGATACTCTGTATCGCCCATTGTAACAATCAGAGCAGCCTTTTTGCCTTTGAGATCTTCAGCACGGTATAAACTATACCAACGGTCTATGACAAGTTTCAGTTGTGCGGTTGGCCCCCACCAATATATTGGTGTAGCTATTAACCATAAATCAGATTCAGCTAACTCATCACACAACTCTTGCATGTCATCATCATGAATGCATTTATTTTGTGGGTGTTCTTTGCACGCATCACAAGCTATACAAGGATTAACTTCTAGGTCATCTACATAAACTTTCTTAACATCATTACCGTTACTCTTAATTGCTTTAATTGCCTCGTCAAGTAAAATGTCAGAGTTCCCATTTTTTCGTGGGCTTCCTGCTAATGCAATAACTTTCATCTTTCCCTCCTGAATCTAATATGCTATGAACTGAATACGTTCAGCAACTTCAACTACCTTCTCTTTAGTAAAACAAGTTAACACCTCAACATCACTAAACCCAGCTTTTTTAAGTATACTCAAAATTTCATCTACATGCCATGCTCTTTGTGTGTGATTCTCTTCAAAACGAAGATAACAACTTTTGTCAGCATCTAGAATGAAAAATGTCAAATCCATATTTAGTAAGTTACCATGCAATTGATTCTGCCAAATATAAGCATAGTCAAGATTATCTTCTGCAAAAGTATTTTCGCCAATTAAGTTTTCTAACTTATATTTTGAGCTTATATCAAAAAGAAATTTACCTTGACAGCCAAGGTGAGCCTTTATTCTTTTGAAAGCTTTAAGTAAATCATCTTCTTTTATGAGATAATTAATTACATCACAAGTGCTAATAATTGCATCAAATTTTTTCCCTAAATCTAAGCCAATAAGATTTTGATTTAAGATTGGAAAGCTATTAGCATAATTCTCCCAAGCTATACTTAACATAGCCCGTGAGGAATCGACTGCTACAACATTATAGTCTCTTTTATGCAACTCATTAGTTAATCTAGCAGTGCCGCATCCTAAATCCAGAACTGACTTTACCTCTTTACCAAATAGACTTATTAAATAATTAGCCCAATTCATATAATCAACATCCATAAGTTCATCATAAAACTGAGCTAATATACTATATGCATTATTCATTAGATAACCTCTGTTATCTCTGCGTCTCCCCAAAGTCTCTCTAGATCATAAAAATCTCTTGTGTCTTCTAAGAATACATGCACCACGAAATCACCGTAATCAAGTAAAATCCATTGACTTTTATCATCACGTTCCTCTGTTTGAGGTAGAATCTCTAAAGTATCTTTGAAATTAATTTTTATATTGTCTGCTATCGCTTCAACCTGTCTTGTATTTGAAGCTGACATTATTACAAAGAAATCTGTCATAGCTGTTAGCTTTCTAACATCCATCAAAACTGGTCTTTGTGCTCTTATTTCTTGTCCAAAACTTATTGCTGTAAGTGCTAATTCTCTAATCTGCAAATTTATGCCTCCTATTTTTAATTCTTTATATCTTCACCTATTATTATTACTATATCTACATCTTTTTGCTCTTCTCCAAGGTAGATATTATTAGTCGCATTTACAATGCTAGCAACATATGAAGCTATGCTACTTTCAGTATAACTAATAACCTCTGTTAAAGGCAACTTAATATCATGTCTTCCTGCATAGCTTGCATTAATATGAGCATATGAATTAAGTCTTTGTACTACCCTATCACTTATACTTGTATCTTCAAGAGAACTATACACCTTAATCGATATTTCACCAGAAATACCCGGAACCATATGATCTCGTATAATTTCTTGTAACTCTTGCAAATCTTCATCTTTAACTACCCAATTAGCTCCATTAGTTGAGTAATCTCCTGGGACAGTTAGCATTGTCATATTACTGTCAAAATCAAAGCCAATAGCGAACTCTCTAAAAAGTTCTATCATATAAGCAGGTGGAATATTGGTGTTTACACTTTGCACTACTATTTCTTC
>PWPR01000114.1 GCA_003557085.1 Clostridia bacterium
CTTTAGAAGAAGTCACTAATTCACTTTTTAATGCAGAACATATTGTTATTACAACTGGGTTTTACATCATAGATGCAAATGCAATAGAAACTGATGGACCACCAGGAGCAATAATTCTTACAGATGCTTTACTTAAATTAGGTAAATCAGTTACTTTTGTCATCGATGATCATGCAGAAGATATCATCAAAGCGGGTTTTGGTTGTTTATCATCTATGCCAAATTTTAGATTTTTAAAGCCAAATGGTTCTTATACTTATGAAGAAATTATTCAAGATAATACTACTCACTTTATTTCTATAGAAAGACCTGGACTGACAAAAGATGGGGTATACCTTAATCACAAAGGTTTAGAAATAACAAAGTATCATTTCTCTCTAGACTCTATATTTGAAGAATCTATGGGAAATGGAGTTGTAACTATATCTATTGGTGATGGTGGCAATGAAATGGGTCTAGGGAATGAATATGGAGAGCTTATTAAAAGGATATCAAATGGAGATAAAATATGTACTATAACTAAATCCAAATATCCTATCTATGCAGGTGTTAGTAATTGGGCTGGTTATGCTTTAGCAGCAGCTATTTCTAGCCTAGCAAATGAACAGCTAATGCCTTCACTAAATGAGCTAAAATGTATTTTAGATAGCATTGTAGAAAAAGGAGCTGTTGATGGTATTAGCAAAGAAAAAATCGCTACTGTAGATGGACTTGATAAATCTTGGGAAAAAAGCGTATACAAAAAGCTATTAACTTTAAATTAAAATTTCGGCAACATAACATCATGCTATGTTGCCGAAGTTTTATTACCAAATATTATTAAGTATTACTGTTTGGTCTCTTCTTGGACCAATAGAAAACATCTTTATTTTGACACCTACAAGTTCTTCAATTCTAGTTAAATATTTTATGGTGTTTGCAGGTAGCTCTTCAAGTGACTTCACAGCAGTTATATCCTCTTTCCAGCCTGGAAGAGTCTCATATATTGGTTCACACTTCCTCAATACATTATCACTAGCTGGGTACTCTTTTATTACTTGATTTTTATACCTATAACCAACACAAATCTTTACTTCATCTAAACCAGATAAAACATCTAATGAGTTCACTACTAAACCAGTCACGCCTGCAACTCTTGTAGAATGCTTAACAACAACAGAATCAAACCATCCTATTCTTCTAGGACGTCCAGTTGTTGTTCCATATTCTTTTCCAACTTCTCGAATCATATCCCCAATATCATCAACTAACTCTGTAGGAAACGAGCCACTCCCTACTCTTGATGTATATGCTTTTGCTACTCCAATTACCTCTTTGAAATATTTCGGTCCTACACCAGCGCCAGTGCAATACCCAATAGGATTAGAACTTGTAACATAAGGATATGTTCCATGATCATAATCAAGCATAGCTCCTTGAGCCCCTTCAAATAAAACTCGATTACCCACTTCTAAGTATTCATTAAGCAAGGCTGAGCTATCTATAACGTAAGGTGCTATTACTTTGGCTAGTTCAGCATACTCTTCATAGATATCTTGATAATTTAAAGGTTCTGCATTATAGATTTTCGTAATAACTTCATTTTTTTCGATAACTTGATTCTTCAACTTTTCTGCAAAAGTATCTTCTTCTATAAGATCACAAATCCTTATACCGCTTCGAACTGCTTTGTCTGTATATGCTGGTCCAATGCCTTTGATAGTTGTTCCTATTGCTTGATCTCCTCTAGCTTCTTCTTGAAGCTTGTCTAATAAATTGTGATATGGCAAAACTACATGAGCTCTATTGCTAATTCTTAGGTTTTTAGCACTAAAGCCTTCTTTATTAAGATAGTTTATTTCCTTAACTAGAACTTTTGGATCAATTACCATCCCATTACCCATGACACATAATTTATCTGAATAAAATACTCCTGATGGTATCAGATGTAAAGCATATTTCTTATCTTCTATAACAATGGTATGACCTGCATTATTACCTCCTTGATAGCGAGCTATAATTTTAGCTTCTTTTGCCAAAAAGTCAGTGATTTTACCTTTACCTTCATCTCCCCATTGAGTTCCTAATACAACTACTGCTGGCATAAAAGTACCTCCTAAGCACATTCTTTACTGCATCAGCTATATTTTAATATATCATTCGTTATTTTGCAAGTAATATGTTTTTTTACAAGTTTAATTTATGTATATTGTTGCTATAGCGAATTTTAATATGATTAATTGCTTTTATTGTTCGATTTTTGCAATTATCCTTATAATTATTATTATATATTGCATAATAAATTAAAGGATTTTTATTTCGCTTATAGAATATTTATTAGAAGCATAAAATACAGTAATATATAAGCTGAATTAATTAAAGGAGCGAGATTATGTTTGACATTCAGAAAGAAGTTAATCAAGTTTTTGATCAGGCACGTGATTGGAGAAGACAAATCCATATGCATCCTGAACTTTCATTTGAAGAGGAGAATACTGCACAGTTAGTTGAAGAGTGTTTAACAAATGCAGGGATTAAGCATTATAGAATGCCTAATTCGACTGCAGTAATTGGTATACTAGAAGGTGGTAAACCTGGAAAAACCATAGCTTTAAGAGCTGATATGGATGCTCTTCCTCTCTCAGAGGAAGTTGAATGGGAGTTTAAGTCAAAAGTTGATGGAGTTATGCATGCTTGCGGTCATGATATGCATACAGCTGGCCTAATGGGTGTAGCAACAATTTTAGGCAAGCATAAAGAAGAAATCCCTGGAGTTGTAAAATTCATTTTCCAACCAGCAGAAGAGTCTCCTCCAGGAGGAGCTATTGAAATGATAAAAGGTGGAGCCCTAAAAGACCCCGATGTAGATATGATTTATGGATTACACGTATCTACGAGCTTGGATCTTGGACAGGTTAAAGTAAATTATGACTATTCATCAGCAAACTCTGATAGATGTTACATAACAGTTATTGGAAAAGGTGGTCATGGTGCCAATCCACAAGATACTGTTGATGCCGTCGTTGTAGCCTCTAACTTAGTTGTAGCTTTACAAACGATAGTAAGTAGAAATGTAGCAGCACTTGAAAACGCTGTTATTACAGTTGGATCATTTCACTCTGGTACTGTTAATAATATTATTGCTGAAACAGCTAAACTTCAATTAACTGTTAGAAGCTTAACTCCTGAAGTTAGGGAATTACTAGAGAGAAGAATAAAAGAAGTAACTAATGGTGTTTGTGCTACTCATGGTGCTCGAGCAGATATAGATTACATTCATGGTTATGCTTCGACTTTGAACAACGATAATGCTGCAGATATTGTAAAAGCTGCTGCTAATAAGTTTGCAGGAGAAGAAAATGTAACACTTAATAATATTCCTTCAATGGGTGGAGAAGATTTTTGCTATTTTGCAAAAGAAGTTCCAGGTGCATTTTTTAATATAGGTGCCAAACCTACTGATAAAGATGTTTATCCTGGCCACAACCCTAAATTTTTCTTAAATGAAGAGGCCTTAAAAACCGGTATGGGTGTAATGTGTAACATTGTATTTGAAGCTAATAAGTAAAATACTAAATCCTGCAGTTTAGCTAAACTGCAGGATTTTATTTACTTCAATAAATAATATGCCATTAAAGAAAAGATCATTACTCCATTAGTTAATGCTTTTTCATCAATATCAAACAACTCTGTATGATGAGCCCAACCTCCTAAATCAGCACCAAGTCCCATAAAAGTAGCTTGACCTCCATTACTTTGGACTCTTTTCATCATATAAGTGTAGTCTTCACTTCCTCCACCTTTTCCTTGGCTGATATCAATTTGGGAGAACACATTAGCTTCTTTAGCAACATTTGAAACTCTTACAGCTAGTTCTTCATCCGAGCTTGCACTCTGGGCTCCACCCATAGCCTTTATCTCAACTTCACAGCCATGCATTTTGGCACTGTGATTTATTACTCTCATAGCTTTTTCATACATAAACTCACTTAAATCTGTAGTTTGCCCTCTAGTCTCAACAGCTAAGTGAGCATTAGGCGCTATTACATTTCTTCCTGTTCCTGCGTTCATCCTACCAACATTAATTCTAGTTGGACCATCACTATGTCTTGTAATCGCATATAAGTTAATTACCGCATTAGCTGCAGCTAATAGTGCATTTTCTCCTTTATGAGGAGATCCTCCTGCATGTGAAGCTACACCTTTAAA